>NZ_JBHVUQ010000248.1:0-8871 GCF_042884105.1 Streptomyces sp. NPDC058157 | reverse complement strand
GATCCGGACCCCGCGCGTGCGCCGCCCCCGGGCTCCTCCGGCGGCAGGGTCCGGCGGGCCTCCTCGTACACGGCGAGGGCCTCGGCCTTGCGCCCCGCCTGGTACAGGGCCCGCATCAGGACGGCGGTCAGCCGGGGCCGCCCCGGGTGCTCCAGCGCGAGCGAGGCGGCCTCCGCCGTGAGGTCCGTACGGTCGCCCAGCTCGACGTCCATCTCCAGCTGGAGCTCCTTGGCGCGCAGCCACTGCTCCAGCAGCCGGGCCCGTACCGACTCCGCGTGCGGCCCGGCCAGACCGGCCAGCGGCTGTCCGTCCCACAGCCCGGCCGCCCGCAGTACCACCTCCCGGATCCCGTCCGCCGGCGCGCCCTCGCCGTGCAGCCGCTCGGCCTCCGCGAGCAGCCGGTCCCAGACGACGGCGTCCACCTCGGCGTCCGGGGCCACGAGCGCGTAGCCGTCGCCCACCCGGACCAGCAGCTCCCCGGCCCGTCCCGCCCCGGCACACGCCTTGAACGCGGCCCGCAGCCGGGACACGTGCAGCTGTACCGCCTTGCGCGGCTCGGACGGCGGGGCGCCGCCCCACACCCCCTCCGCGAGGACCGACGTGGCCACCGTGCGGCCCGAGGCCGTCAGCAGCGCGGCCAGCACGGCCCGCTGCTGGGGCCGGCCCAGATCGACCTCGTCGTCCCCGTACCAGGCCCGCAACGGCCCGAGCAGGCTGAACCGCAGCGCGGATCCCCCCATGGTGCTTTCCCCCAGTTCCGTACGGCTCCGCGCCCCTCCACCACGCACTGCCGCAGACCCTGCGGGACCCCCATCCCCGGGCCGGCCGTCCGGAAGACGGCGGTACGGCGGTGCGCGAAGGAGGCTGCGCTCCCCCCGTCACCTATCATCTGTCGCAAATTGTGCACTGTGCTCATGGATGCGGGGGCGGCATGGGAGTGGGGCTCGAATTCCGCGTGCTCGGCCCGCTGCGCGCCCGGCGCGACGGCCACGAGATCGACCTCGGACGCCCCCAGCAGCGGGCCGTGCTCGCCGCCCTCCTCCTCGCCCCCGGGCAGCTCGTCCCCCTCGAGCAGCTGATCGACGGCCTCTGGGGCGAGGACGACTCCCACTGGCCGAAGAACCCGGTCGGCCAGCTGAGCACCCACACCCACCGGCTGCGCCGGGCCATCGCCGCACCCGGCGACCCCGGCGGCGCGGTGCTGGTCGCCGAATCGGGCGGCTACCGGCTGAACGTGGACCGCGGCTGCGTCGACCTGTTCCACTACGACGCCGCGGTGCTGGAGTCGGCCGCGCTGCGCCACGACGATCCGGTACGGGCCCGCGTCCTGCTCCGCGAGGCCCTCGGCCGGTGGACGGGGCCGGCGCTCGACGGGGTGCCCGGGGCGTTCGCCGAACGGACCCGCCGGCGGCTCGCGGCGGGCCGGCACGCGGTCGTCAAGACGCTGCTCGACATCGAGCTCACCCTGGGCCGCCACACGGAGCTGCTGCCCGAACTGGAGGCGCTGGCCGCCCAGAACCCCCACGACGAGGAGGTGCGGCGGCTGTACGTGCTGGCCCTGCACCGGGGCGGCCGGACGGCCGAGGCACTGGCGGCCTTCGACGCGCTGCGGGAGCGGCTCGACCGGGAGCTCGGCCTGGAGCCGTCCCCCGCGATGCTGGAGCTGCACGCCCGCATCCGTGACGGCGACCCGGCCCTGACGGCGCCCCCGGTCCCGGTGCGGGGGCGGTTGCGCCCGCAGCGGCCGTGCCAGCTGCCGCCGGACATTCCGGACTGGGTGGGGAGGGGCGCCGAGCTGCGGGAGGCCGAAGGGCTGCTGCGGCAGCCGGACACCGCCCCGGTCCTGGCCCTGTCGGGCCCGCACGGCAGCGGGACCTCGGCGTTCGCCGTGCACCTGGCCCACGCCGTCCAGGACGCCTACCCGGACGGCCAGCTGTACGCCGGCACGGACGACCCGCACTCCGTACTGGCCGCGTTCCTGCGCGCGCTGGGCGAACCCCCGCCCGAGGGCGCGGACACCGACGGGCTGTCCCGTCTCTTCCGCACCGCCCTCGCCGGGCGGCGCGTACTGGTCCTGCTGGACGGGGTGACCCGCCCGGAGCCCCTGCTGCCGGCCACCCCCGGCTGCGCGGCCGTCCTGACCGGGGCCGCCCCGGAGGCCCTGCCCGACGGCACGGCCCACGTCCGCATCGGCCCCCTCGACCCGGCCGACGCGCACGAACTCCTCGCCCGGGTAGCGGGCGCGGGCCGGGTCCGCGAGGAACCCGGCCCGGTCGCCGAACTGGCCGCCCTGTGCGGCCACCTCCCCCTGCACCTGCGCACGGCGGCGGCCCGCCTCGCGGCCCGCCCGCAATGGTCGGTCGCGGGGCTGGTGGCGCGGACGGGCCGCAGATAACCGCACGGGAGGCCGGCTCAGTAGGCGTCCGACACGCGGGGCCTGATCCGGATCCCCTGGCGGGCGGCGGCGGCCACGTTGCAGGGGTCGTTGGTGAAGTAGATGCTGAGGCCGCCCTTGTCCTCCACGGTGAGGCAGCCGTTCGCGTACGAGCCCTTGAACTTGTTCTCGGCGTAACAGACCCGCCCGTTCTGCCCGTACACGACCAGGTTCCCGTCGGACTGCATGACCGCCTTCTCACCGCAGCCGACGCTGTCGGTCTTCCACCTGACCTCCCGCATGACCGGGTCGTTGAACCGGCGGTAGAGCACCAGGTTGCCGTCGTCCTGCATGATCAGCCGGGTGTCGCCGGCGTCGACGTGCCAGCCCTTGTACAGCGGTTCGTCGTTCCAGATGGTGTGGGTCACCGGGTCGTAGGCGGCCGCCGCGCTCCCCGCCCCCACCAAGGTCCCGGCACCCGCCACCACCACGGCGGCCAGCACCCCGGCGACCCGCCGCTTGACCCCGGACTTCGCCTTCGACACCGACATCACTCCTGCCATCCCCGTGAGCCTTCCTCACACTCGAACCGACGCCCGCGCACGTGCGCGGCGCCCTGCAGGATGACCTTGCCCCCCACCGGTAGACAAACGCTGAACGCCCCGGCCCGGCCTCGGCGACCCGATCCGGGGAACGGGTTGGCCGGATGGGGCCGTTTCCACAGGCTGTGGGCCGTTCCGGGGCTAGAGTCCGGCAGTGGCGGGATCGGGATCCAGGGGAGGGGCCGACATGCTGGAGGTCATCGCGCTCAGTGCGCTGACCGCGTTCCTCACCGCGGTGGGCAACGGCGCGGCCGGTGAGATGGGCAAGCAGCTGCTGCTGTCGACCGGCGCCCTGGCGAGACGGGCCACCGGGCGGGAGACGCCCCTGCCCACGACCGACGAGGGTTGGGCGTCGCTGGCCGGCCAGGTCCACGCCCGGCTGGGGGACGACCGGCGCCAGGCGGACGAATGGGCCGTCCTCCTGCGGAGCGTGCCGCAGCCCGCGGCCGGGCTCGCGCCCGGTGGCGGACTCCCCCCGGCCACGCGGCACTTCACCGACCGCAAGGAAGTCCTCAAGCGGCTCAAGCGGGAGGCGACCCGCCCCGCCGCCGGGCGGCCGCGCGTCGCGTTGCTCCACGGGCCTGCGGGGATCGGAACCAGTGCGGTGGCCCTGCACCTGGGTGCCGTGTGCCGGGACCGGTTCCCCGACGGGCAGTTCCACGTCGACCTGCGCGAAGACTCCGGCGAGCAGGGCCCGGCGCCGTCGGCGGTGCTGCTGCGGGTGCTCCGGCGGATGGGTGTGGAGGCCGAGCGGATCCCGCCCACCGAGGCGGGCCGGGAGGAGCTCTACCGGCGGCTGACGGCCGGCCGGCGCGCGCTGGTGGTGGTCGATCACGTGTCCTCGGTCGCCCAGGTCCGCGGGCTCGTCCCGGCCGCACCGGGGGTCTTCCTGCTGGTGGTCGTGTCCGGACCGCCCCTCGCGCTGGAGGCGGAGACCGTCCCGGTGACCGGGCTGCGCGACCGTGACGCGCTGGAGCTGATGCGGAAGGTGGCCGGGCGCGAGAAGGTCGCGCGTGCCAAGGCGCAGCTGCCGGGCGTACTGGCCCACTGCGCGGGCAACGCCTTCGCCGTACGGGCGGCGGCGCTGCGGCTGCTGACCGAGGAGACCGGGTCCGCGGACGTTGCCCCGCGAGAGGCGGGGCCCGGGGGGCCAGGGGATCCGGTACGCGCCGCGACCGAGGCCGGCTGCCGCCGGATCCGGCCGGAGGCGGCCCGGCTCTGCCGGCTCACGGCCCTGGGCGGCTGGCCGTCCCTCAGCGCACCGCTCGCCGCGGCAGCCGCGGGCGTCGCCGAGGAGGAGGCCGCCCGCATGCTGGCGGAAGCGGCCGACGCCCAGCTCGTGGAGCCCCTGCCCGACGAGCGGTACCGGTTCCGGCCCGAGGTGCGCCGCCACCTCGCCGGCGCGGCCGCCCTGGAACACGGGATCCCCGCGTGCTCGGCGGCCGTCGCCCGGACCCTGGACCTCCTGCTGAACCGGGCCCTGCACGCGGCACACGCGGCGCTCCCCCAGAGCTGGCGGACCGAACCGGCACCCGAGCGGGGCGAGCCGTACCGCGACGAAGCCGAAGGCGTGGCGGCGCTGGCCGCGGAGGCGGGCAACCTGGTCCGCGGCGTGTTCGTCGCCCGCGAGTACCAGCACACCACCACGGCGCTGCGGCTGGCCCGTGCCCTCTGGCCCCTCCAGCTCAAGGCGGGGTACTGGGACGACGTGCTGCCCGCGCTGCGCCTCGCGGCCCGCTGCGCCGACGAGCACCAGCCGGCCTCCCGCACCGCGGGCGGGCTGCACTTCCAGCTCGCCCACTGCCTGGGCGAGCTGGGCCGCTGGGACGAGGCGGACCGGGCGGCGGGCGCCGCGGCCACGGCGGAGCGGCAGGCCGGCCACCTGCGCGGTGCGGCGTCCTCGGTGGAGCTCCAGGGCCTGCTCAGCCTGAACCGCTGGCTGTACGGGGCGGCGTACGAGCGGTTCCTGGCGGCGGACGCCGTCTACGCCGAGATCCCGCCGGACGGTGAGGGGGCGCGCGACCTGCCGCGCGCCCGGGCCCTGTCCCGGCGGCACCAGGGGCGGGCGCTGCGCGGCATGGGCCGGCTCGACGAGTCGCGCGCGCTGCTGGAGGGCGCGGTGGACTTCTTCGCCGGGCAGGGCGAGGCCTACAACCAGGCCCGGGCCCTCACCGACCTGGCCGAGACCCTGCACGACGCGGGGGACAACGCGGCGGCGCTCACCAGGATCGCGGTCGCGGAGCGCCTGCTCCCGCCGGCCGCGGTCCCGCACCTGGGCTACCTCGCGGCCCTACGGCTGCGCTGCGAGGTCGCCGCCCGGTAGCGAGGCCCCGCCCCCGCCCCCGCCCCCGCCCCCGGCCCCGCCCCCGGCCCCCGATCCGACCGATACGGCGTGCGCCCGGCCGGCGACCCGTACCCGCAGCGTGGTCCCCTCGGGGGGCACGCGGCCGCCCCCGGTGAGCCACGCGGCCAGCGCGGACGCGTACGCGGCCGGGTCGGCATCCGATTCCGGGCCGCCCGACAGCAGGAACAGGCCGTGCTCCCGGCTGCGGACGGTACAGGTGTGCGGCCCGGTCACATAGGCGGCCGCCGTGCAGTGCCGGTACCGGCCGAGGACCTCGGAGGTCCAGGCCCGGGGGCCGCCCAGCCGGGGGTCGTCCGGGGCGCCGTCCCGCGTGATCACGTCGGCCGACTCCAGGACGCCGGGGTCGAGGGTGTCCTCGTGCACCGCGAGGTGTGCGGTGCCGAGGGCCCCGTACGGGTGCCCGGTGGAGCGTTCGACCACCACCTCCGCCCCCCGGACCTCCGTCCGCACGTGCAGCGGGGCGGTGCGCAGCGGGGGGTCGTACGGAGGCAGGGGCAGCGGCTCCAGGAGCGCGGGGCCCGGCGGCTCCGGGAGGTCCATCAGGGCGTAGAAGTGCCGCCGCAGGAGGGCCGCGGAGGCGCCGGGCGCCGAGCTGGTGAACGCGGCCGGCCCGGCGAGCGGCCGATGGGCGGCCATCGCCGCGTCGAGCTGCCTCCGCAGGTCACCGTGCGGATCGAGCCGGGGCGCCTCCCGTACGAAGGAGGCGAGGGGGGCTTCGGGGTCCAGCCGCTCCTGTCCGGCGGCCGCCAGCAGCACGGGGATGCCGAGCGCCGCGGCGTAGTAGGAGACCGCGCCGAAGTCGCCCAGGACGACGTCGGCGGCGAGCAGCGCCTGCCGCCAGGAGTGCAGGGGGTCGATCAGGGCCAGCCCGCTCCGGCGCGCCTGGTCCAGCCAGGCGCGGACCTGGCCCGGTCCGTGCCCGTACCAGACGTTCGGGTGCAGGACGGCGGCCGACCGGTAGTCGTCGGCCGGCAGCTCGGCGGCGAGCCGGGGCAGCAGGCCCGGCAGCACGTCCGCACCGCCCCCGTTCCCGAAGAACCCTTCCGGGTTCCAGGTGGAATTCAGTACGACCAGGCGCTGCCCACGGCGTACTCCGAGGGCACGGCGGAACCGCTCACGGTGTCGCCGCGCGGCCAGCATGCGGTCGTAGCAGGGATCCCCGGCGAGCACGGCGGCGCCTTCGGCCTGCGGACACGCGCGGCGCAACCGCTCCAGCTGCTCCGGGTGGGACAGGACGAGCCCGTCCACGAACGGCTCGCCCGAAGCGAGGAGCCACTCCGCCGACAACCCGAAGGTCGCCTCCCGGCTCCCGGCTCCCGGCTCCCGGCTCCCGGCTCCCGGCTCCCGGCTCCCGGCTCCCGGCTCCCGGCTCCCGGCTCCCGGGCTCGCTAGCTTCTTAGTATATCCAACACCATGTGACAAAACGCTCAACTTGCCCTGCAGCGCGTGCAGTTCACCGCCGAAGCTGGCCGACACCGCGAGGTCGACCGGCAGCGACCGGGCCTGCTCCCAGGGCACGACGGGCAGTTCGAGCCCGGCGAACAGCTCCTGCAGCCCCGCCCGGAAGGCGGACGACCCGGTCGTGGTCACCAGTAGCTGCACGCGGAAGTCGTCGCGGAACAGCGGCAGGACGTCCAGGAGCCGTCCGGCGGAGGTGACGTTGTGGGCCACCAGCAGCACCTTGCGTCCGGTCGTCCGGCTGCTCCACAGGTCGGATCCCTCGCCCACCGGCACCCGTACCGCCAAGGGATCGGCAAACCCCACGCGCCCCGCCCCTCCAACCGGCTGCTCAGCCCCGGACAACAAACAAGCCCCAGGTCGCTGACCTGGGGCTTTGCTATGGAGCGGATGACGGGAATCGAACCCGCGCTATAAGCTTGGGAAGCTCATGTTCTACCATTAAACTACATCCGCGTGGAGGGCCAGCTGCCTGGATCCCTACCGTTGCACACTGTACCCCATGATCGACCCCCGGTGAATCCGCCCGCGGGGTCGCCGTCTTTCGTGTGGGGTACCAGGCGTCACGCGGGCGGGAGTTGGGGCGTACCGTTGGGGTGCGGAGCGGCGGCTGGAGTGGGTCCCCTTCATCCCCTAATGTGGCGATTCATCGCAGTACGGCTCGTTGGGGAAAGGGACTCGATGGAGCGCACAGTCGTCCGTTGTGCCGAAGGGCACGTTTTCAGCACCGCCTCCTTCCCGCTGCAGCACCTCGGTGCCGGCCGGATCGGACCGGGGCGGCTGCTGCGGTGTCCGCGGTGCGCGCGGCTGAGGCACGCGGTGCCCGTGGGCGGCGTCAAGCGGTAGGGCCGTCACGTACGGCTTCCGGGGCGCGCGGGCCCGCTCTCGATTGGGGGCGGCCCGCGCGCTCTGCGTATCCTCGGGACGTGCTTCTCTCCGACAAAGACATCCGGGCCGAGATCGACAGCGGACGGGTTCGCATTGACCCCTTCGACGAGTCGATGGTGCAGCCCTCCAGCATCGACGTGCGCCTCGACCGGTTCTTCCGGGTCTTCGAGAACCACCGCTACGCGCACATCGACCCCGCCATCGAGCAGCCCGACCTGACCCGCATGGTCGAGCCCGAGGGGGACGAGGCGTTCATCCTGCACCCGGGTGAGTTCGTCCTCGCCTCGACGTACGAGGTCATCTCGCTGCCCGAGGACATCGCCTCCAGACTGGAGGGGAAGTCCAGCCTGGGCCGCCTGGGTCTGGTGACGCATTCGACGGCCGGGTTCATCGACCCCGGGTTCTCGGGTCACGTGACCCTGGAGCTGTCGAACCTGGCCACCCTGCCGATCAAGCTCTGGCCGGGCATGAAGATCGGGCAGCTGTGCATGTTCCGCCTCAGCTCGCCCGCGGAGTTCCCGTACGGCAGCGAGCGGTACGGCTCCAGGTACCAGGGGCAGCGCGGGCCGACCGCCTCGCGCTCCTTCCAGAACTTCCACCGCACCCAGGTGAGGCACGAGGCATGAGCGACGTACGCGAGACCCTGACCTACGAGGCGTTCGGCAGCGCCATCCGCGAGCTGGCGCAGACCGTCGCCGCCGACGGCTACGAGCCGGACATCATCCTCAGCATCGCCCGGGGCGGGGTGTTCGTCGCCGGCGGTCTGGCGTACGCGCTGGACTGCAAGAACATCCACCTCGTGAACGTCGAGTTCTACACCGGCGTGGGCACCACGCTGGAGATGCCGGTCATGCTGGCGCCCGTGCCCGAGGCGATCGACTTCACCGACAAGAAGGTCCTCATCGCCGATGACGTGGCCGACACCGGGAAGACGCTCAAGCTCGTCCACGACTTCTGCCTGGGCCACGTCGCCGAGGTCCGCTCCGCGGTGATCTACGAGAAGTCGCACTCGCTCGTGAAGTGCGAGTACGTGTGGAAGAAGACCGACGACTGGATCGAGTTCCCGTGGTCCACGGAGCCGCCGGTGGTCAAGCGCGAGGGGCAGATCCTCGACGCCTGAGCCGTTCGGGGACACGGGACACGGGATACGGGACACGGGAAGGGCCCGCCGCGCTGGTGCGCGG
>NZ_JBHVUQ010000247.1:0-8963 GCF_042884105.1 Streptomyces sp. NPDC058157 | reverse complement strand
CACCGGCCACGCGAACCCCCACCTCCCGCCGCCGTACGGGCGCGGCGCGGGGCCCGCCGAGCAGATCGTGATCCAGCAGGAGCTCAAGGAAGCCGGCGTCAAGGTCGCCGATCTCGGGATCGCCACCTGGATCGTGCCCTCGCTGATCGCCTTCGGCAGTGACGAGCAGCGCGAGGCCTACGTCCTGCCCACCCTCCGCGGGGACGCCACCTGGTGCCAGCTGTTCTCCGAGCCGGGCGCCGGCTCCGACCTGGCCTCCCTGCGCACCCGGGCCGAGCGGACCGCCGACGGCTCCTGGAAGGTCAACGGACAGAAGGTGTGGACGAGTTCCGCGCACACCGCCGACTTCGGCATCCTGCTCGCCCGCACCGACCCGCAGGCGCCCAAGCACAAGGGCCTCGGCTACTTCGTCGTCGACATGAGGAACACCCCCGGGATCGAGATCCGCCCCCTGAAGGAGATCACCGGCGACTCCCTCTTCAACGAGGTGTGGTTCGAGGACGCCCTGCTGCCGCCCGGAGCGCTGGTCGGCGCCGCCGACGGCGGCTGGAAGGCCGCCCGCAACACCCTCGGCAACGAACGCGTCCACATGGCCGACCAGATGACCTTCGACACCGGCCTGGAGGCGCTGATCGCCGCCTCCGCCGGCCTCGACGCCTCCTACGGGGTCCGGATCGGCGCGCTCGCCGCCGAGGCGCACGCGCTCGCCTGCATCGGCCTGCGCACCACCCTCCAGCAGGTGTCCGGACTGGAGCCGGGCGCGGGCGCCTCCGTCCGCAAGCTCGTGCAGACCCCCCACCAGCAGCGGACCGCCGAGCTCGCGCTCGAACTGCTGGGCCCGGCCGGCGCGGTGCGGGAGGGGGCGGGGGAGCGCGCGGTGCACGGGATGCTGATGTCGCGCTGCCTGACCATCGCCGGGGGCACCACCCAGGTCCAGCTCAACGTCGTCGCCGAGCGGATCCTCGGCCTTCCCAGGGACTGACCGAAGGGCAGCAGTGATGAAGTCGTACATCGTGGGCGTCGGCATGACGAAGTTCGAGAAGCCGGAGTCGCGGGACTGGCAGTACTGGGACATGGTCAAGGAGGCCGGCGGCGCGGCGCTCGCCGACGCCGGCGTGGACTACGGGCTGGTCGAGCAGGTGCCGGTGGGCTACTGCTTCCAGCCCTCCACCGCCGGCCAGCGGGCCGCGTACGAACTGGGGCTGACCGGGGTCCCGGTCTACAACGTCAACAACAACTGCGCGACCGGCTCGACGGCGCTGATGATGGCCCGCCAGTTCGTGCAGGGCGGTATCAGCGACTGCGTGCTCGCGGTCGGCTTCGAGAAGATGAAGCGGGGCGCGCTGGGCGGGGGCGCCGACGGGGGCGACTTCAAAACGTCCCCGGTCGCCCGGCACTACGGGATCATGGCCGCCGCGCACGGCTTCGAGATGTCCCCGCCCACCGCGCAGATCTTCGGCAACGCCGCGCGCGAGCACATGGAGCGCTACGGGACCACGCCCGCGCAGCTCGCGGCCGTCGGCGCCAAGAACCACCGGCACTCGGCGAACAACCCGAACGCGCAGTTCCAGGACGTGTACACGGTGGAGGAGGTGCTCGCCGCCAAGACCATCCACGATCCGCTGACCAAGCTCCAGTGCTCGCCCACCTCCGACGGCGCGGCCGCCGCGCTCGTGGTCTCGGAGCGGTTCGTGGTGGCGCACGGGCTGCACGACAAGGCCGTGGAGATCGTCGCGCAGGCCATGACCACGGACACGGAGGCGAGCTTCGGCGGCTCCTGCATCGACGTGGTCGGCAAGCCGATGACGGCGGCCGCCGCCCGCCGGGTGTACGAGGACTCGGGGCTCGGCATCGAGGACGTCGACGTCGTCGAGCTGCACGACTGCTTCTCGGTGAACGAGCTGCTGACGTACGAGGCCCTCGGCATGTGCGCGGACGGGGCCTCCGGCAAACTCGTCGAGAGCGGCGCCACCACCTACGGCGGCCGCTGGGTGGTCAACCCCTCGGGCGGCCTGATCTCCAAGGGCCACCCGCTGGGGGCGACGGGGCTCGCGCAGGCGGCGGAACTGGTGTGGCAGCTGCGCGGGCAGGCGGGGGCGCGGCAGGTCCCCGCCGCCCGGGTGGGGCTGGCCCACAACATCGGGCTGGGCGGGGCCGCGGTGGTGACCCTGCTGCGCCGCTGACGGGCGGAGGGGCGGGCGGGGCGTCAGGCGCGGACCAGGCCCGGCATCAGGCGCAGCGCGTTCTCCCGGTTCACGGCCCGGCGCAGGGCCGGGGTGAACGCCGGGTCCGCGGCCAGGGCGGGGACGGCCAGGTCCGTGATCACGGCGGCCGGGCAGGCCGGCCAGTCGCTGCCGAACATGATCCGGGCGGGGTCGACGGTGGCGAGCAGGGTGCCGGCCGGGGAGAGCGGGCCGGCGGTGTCGTAGTAGAAGCGGTGCAGGTGGTCCCGTACGGCCGCGGGCTCCACGGGCGGGTCGAAGGCGTACGCGAAGGCCTCCATCCGGGTCGCGATCTGCGGGAGGAAGCCACCGCCGTGCGGCAGGACCACGGACAGGTTCGGGAAGCGGTCGAGGGTCCGGGTGCGGATCATGTTCGCGGCGGCGCGGGTGGTGTCGAGCAGGAAGTCACAGAGAAACCCCGGCACCCCGGCCACGGCCATGGGCCCCCCTCCGGGCCCGCCACCGGCACCTCCGGGCCTTCCACCGGGACCGCCCGGCCCACCGCCGGGATGCCCCGGACCACCGCCGGGGCCCCCGGGACCACCCGGGCCCCCGGGACGGCCGGAGCCCGTGCCCTGGCCCGCAGGGGCCGTCGGCCCGACCGGCTGGTTCGGGCCTCCGTGCCCGCCGGGGCCCGCGTGCCCTCCGGGCCCGCCACCGGGCCGTCCCGGACCACCGCCGGGGCCTCCGGGCCCGCCCGGCCCGCCAGGGCCCCCGCGGTCGCCGGGGGGACCGCCGGGGTGTCCCGGGCCACCGCCGGGGCCTCCGGGACCACCCGGGCCACCACCCTGACCCCCGGGACGGCCGGAGCCCGCGCCCTGGCCCGCAGGGCCCGTCGCCCCACCCGCGTCCACCGTGGGACGGCCTCCGCCCGGGCCGTCCGGGAGGACGTGCGGGTGGGTGTCCACGATGGCCGCGCGTTCGTCGAGTTCGGCGAAGATCCGGTCGTACGAGGGGTCCCCGAGGTACACCCCGCGGTAGTTCGCCGTCACGTTCACCCCCACCGCCCCCAGCTCGTCCAGACCGCGCCGCAGGGCCCAGGAGGAGACCTCCTCCTCGTCGAGGAACAGCGGCGCGTGGAACGCGAAGCGCCCCGGGTGCGCCTCCACCACCGCGGCCGCCGCCTCCATCGTCACGGCCACCGCCTCCCGCAGCTGCGCGGAACTCCCGTACCGCGCGGGCAGCATCGGCTTCAGCACGGCCACGGCGATCCCCGCCCGGTCCATCACCGCCAGCGCTTCCTCCGCGTCCCAGCCCGCCCACGGCGGCAGCGACCGCGGGCCCACCAGCCCCTGCCCCTCCGCCCAGCGGCGCCATTCGGGGGCGCAGAAGTGGTGGTGGACGTCGATCACCGCGCCACTGCCGTCGTCCTCCGCCCCGACGGCCGACGCCCCGGCCGAGACCCCGACCCCGACCCCGGCCCTGACCCCGACCGCGTCCCGGCGTCCCGCTCCGCCGACGGCCAGGCCGCCCGCACCGTATTCCGGCATGTGCGCATTTCCCTCTCGTCGGCCGTGCACCGCAAACCTCCGCACACCCTAGGGCGGCTCCCGGAAACCGTCGCCCGGAACATTCCGCCGGGGGAGCTTTCGGCTCCGAACGGGTCAATCGGGTTTCACCCTCGATCCGGCACGGGAAAGGAGCCGACTGTCAATTCCGGGTTAACCGAAGGGTCTGGGCGCGTGACGACTGAACCGACTACCGCGGCGGGTGACGGTCTCGCGCTGCACGAAGCGGTGGCGGCCGCGACGAAGAGCACGCCGGAATACCGGCAGTGCCCCTACCCGGTCTACCGGACCCTGCGCGAACAGGCCCCCGTCGCCCGCCTCACCCCGGGCCACGGCGTGGACACGTACCTGATCACCCGCTACGAGGACGCCCACGCCCTCCTCTCCGACCCCCGCATCGGCAAGGACATGCACGAGGGCATCGACCTCTACCACGCCCTGTTCGGGGACCTGTGCGAGGCGCTGGACGACAACCTCCTGTTCGCCGACCCGCCCCGGCACACCCGGCTGCGCCACATCGCCAAGACCGCCTTCACCCCGCGCCACATCCACGCGCTGCGCCCGCACATCGAGGAGCTGGCCCAGGGGCTGCTCGACCGCTGCCCCACGGACCGGCCCGTCGACCTGATGCAGGCCTTCGCGCTGCCGCTGCCCGTCATGGTCATCTGCGAGCTGCTCGGCATCGTCGGGCAGGAGCGGACCGAGGTCCTCCAGTGGTTCGCCGTCGTGACGCGCTCGCGGTTCAGCAAGGACCTCAAGGGCGACCTGGAAGAGGCCGAGATCTGGCTGCGGGACTACTTCGCCCGGCACATCCACCGCACCCGCACCCGCCCCACGGACGACTTCCTCAGCATGCTGGTGGAGACGCCGCACGAGGAGGAGCCGCTCACCGACGACGAGCTCGTCTCGATGATCTGGGTCCTCCTCTTCGCCGGGCACAAGACGACCACCCTCCAGATCGGCAATTGCGTCTTCAGCCTCCTCACCCACCCCGACCAGCTCCGGGCGGTCCAGGAGAACCGGGAACTGCTGCCGCAGGCGATCGAGGAAATGCAGCGTTTCGAGGGCTCGGTGGAAACCTCCACCTTCCGTTACGCGCTGGAGGACGTGGAAATCGGCGGGACGGTCATTCCGAAGGGCGCGGTCGTGCAGATCGCGCTGAACTCCGCCAATCGCGACCCGGAGAAATTCCCCGACCCGGACACCCTGGACTTCAGCCGGGAGGGGCTGCAGAGCAGCCACCTCGGTTTCGGCTACGGGGCCCACTACTGCCTGGGCGCGCCGCTGGCCCGACTGGAGCTGGAGGTCTGCCTGACGGCCCTGCTCGACCGCTTCCCGGACATGGTGCTGGCCATGCCGACGCCGGCGCAGGGGGACTGGCTCAAGGGGCCGTTCCCGGCCTTCCGCGGGCTGGAGAAGCTGCCCGTCGCGCTGGACCCCTCGCGGACGGTCGACGACTGGACCGCGGGGACCTGACCGGGGCCCGAGCCCCGAGGGGAGCCCCCCGCCGCCGACCGGTGGGGGGCTCCCCTGCGCGTACGCCCAGGGGACTCCCTTGCGCGTACGCCCAGGGAAGCCCCCTGCACGTACGCCCCGTCAGGGCCCCGCCAGCGCCGGGTCCACCACCGTCTCGCCCGTCGACGCCCGCCGCAGGCACTCCGCCAGCTCCTCGACCGGCCCGTCCCGCAGCACCAGCCCCGCCGCGCCCGCCGCCAGGACCGCCTCCCGCAGCCCCGGGTGCGCCGAGCCCGTGGCCACCAGCACCCGGCACTCCGGGTCCTCGGCCAGCAGGGCCGTCACCGCGTCGGGGTCCTCGACCAGCGCCACCGCCGGCCGCTGCGTCAGGGAGGCCACCACCTCGATGTCCGGCTGGAGCCCGAGCCGGAGCGCGAGCGGCGGGTTCGGCGGGTCCAGCAGGACGCGCAGGGAGCGGGCGGGCCGGTGGGCCGCGGGCATCTCATCCACCGCCGCAGGCTACCGGCCGGCCCTCCCGGATGCCCGGCAACACGTCTTGCGCCACGCTGATCTGACGTACTGTCAGCACCCTTCCCAACCGCGGGGGCGTGCGTTATACATTCCCTCAGCCGCTTCCTAGAACGCGTTCTAGAACCGGCTCCGCATGCGACCTCGGTGCGGCCGACGGTGCGGACGGTCGCGCCGAGGTCTTCCAGAGAGCAGAAGGAGCAGCATCCGAATGCCGATCGATGCCGCCAGGGCCCTCGCCGCCGACCCCCGCCAGGGGGAGATCGGCTGGGACCACAAGGACATCCAGCTCTACCACCTCGGCCTCGGCGCGGGACGCCCCGCGACCGACCCCGACGAACTGCGCTACACCCTGGAGTCCAAGCTCCACGTGCTCCCCAGCTTCGCGACCGTGGCCGGCGCCGGCATGGCCATGCTCGGCGGGCTCGCGGCCCCCGGCATCGAGGTCAACCTGGCGAACGTCCTGCACGGCGGCCACTCCATCGAGCTGCACCGGCCGATCCCCGTCAAGGGGAGCGCCACCTCCTCCTCCAAGGTCGCCGCCGTCTACGACAAGGGCAAGGCGGCCGTGATCGTGCTGCGCTCCGAGGTCTCCGACGCCGACGGGCCGCTGTGGACGAGCGACGCCCAGATCTTCGTCCGCGGCGAGGGCGGCTTCGGCGGCGACCGGGGCCCCTCCGTCCGCGGCGAGCTGCCCGAACGCGCCCCCGACCGCACCGAGGAGCGGCCGATCCGCGAGGAGCAGGCCCTGCTCTACCGGCTCTCCGGGGACTGGAACCCGCTCCACGCCGACCCCGAGTTCGCCAAGCTGGCCGGCTTCGACAAGCCGATCCTGCACGGCCTGTGCTCGTACGGGATGACCCTCAAGGCCGTCGTCGACACCGTCCTCGGCGGGGACGTCTCCCGGGTCCGCGCCTACCGCACCCGCTTCGCCGGCATCGTCTTCCCCGGGGAGACCCTGCGCATCCGGATGTGGCAGGAGCCCGGCCGCGTCCTGGTCTCGGTGACCGCCGCCGAACGCGCCGACGCCCCGGTCCTCGCCGACACGGTCGTCGAGCACGCGTAACCCCAGGCCCACGTCACAGGCACACGCCCCTAAGGAGCCGCACCGTGCGCGCAGCACTGCTGAGCGAGATAGGCCAGGACAAGCTCGAGGTCGTCGACGACATGGAAGCCGTGGGCCTGGGCCCCGGCAAGGTGCGGATCCGCATCAAGGCCACCGGCCTGTGCCACTCCGACCTCTCCGCGATGAGCGGCGTCCTGCCGCAGCCCGCGCCCTTCATCCCCGGCCACGAGGGCTCCGGGGTGATCACCGGCGTCGGTGAGGGCGTCACCGGCCACCAGGAGGGCGACCGGGTCCTCGTGTGCTGGCTGCCGCCCTGCGGGCACTGCGCCGCCTGCAAGCGCGGCCAGGGGCACCTGTGCCTGGAGAGCCTGGTCAACGCGGGCATCCCCAACTTCCGCCGGGCCGGCGGGGAGATCTTCGGCTTCGCCGCGACCGGCACCTTCGCCGAGGAGATCGTCGTCGCCGCCAACTGCGCCGTCCCGATCCCGGACGACGTGCCCTTCGACATCGCCGCCCTCATCGGCTGCGGCGTCACCACCGGACTCGGGGCGGCCATCAACACCGCCAAGGTGGAGGCGGGTTCCTCGGTCGCCGTCATCGGCTGCGGCGGCGTCGGCATCTCCGTCATCCAGGGCGCCAAGGTGCAGGGTGCGGCCCAGATCGTCGCCGTCGACCCGGTGGAGTCGCGCCGGGAGGCGGCCCTGCGCTTCGGGGCGACGGAGGCGGTCGCGCCGGACGCGTTCGAGGACGCCAAGGCCCGGATCACCTCCGGCGAGGGCTTCGACTACGTCTTCGAGGTCGTCGGCAAGTCCGTCACCGCCCGCACCGCGTACAAGATGACCCGGCGCGGCGGCTCGGTCGTGATCGTCGGGGCGGGCGCCCTCGACGACAACTTCCAGATCGACATGTTCTCGCTGTTCTTCGACGAGAAGAAGATCCTCCCCTCCATGTACGGGGGCGGGGACGTGCTGCGCTCCTACGCGCGCACCATCGAGCTGTGGCGGGCGGGCCGGATCGACCTGGCGGGCCTGATCACCCACCGGGTGCAGCTCGCCGAGATCAACGACGCCCTCGACCAGATGCGGACGGGCACGGCCCTGCGCACCTGCATAGAGATCTGAGAGGAATCCGGCACATGGCACTGCCACTTGAGGGGCTCAGCGCCATCGTCACCGGCGCCGGCCGGGGGCTCGGCCGGGCCGAGGCGCTCGAACTGGCCCGGCTCGGCGCGAGCGTGGTCGTCAACGACTTCGGCCAGAGCGGCCGCGACGGCTCCGGGGAGGCCTCGGCCGCCCCGGCGGAGGAGGTCGCCGCGGAGATCCGCGCGGCGGGCGGGCAGGCGGTGGCGCACCTGGGGGACGTGGCCGACTTCGAGCAGGCGCGGGAGCTGGTCGGCCTCGCCGTTTCCGCCTTCGGGAAGCTGGACGTCCTGGTCAACAACGCGGGGATCCTGCGCGACCGGATGGTCTTCTCGATGTCGGAGGAGGAGTGGGACTCGGTGATCCGGGTCCACCTCAAGGGCCACTTCAACACCACCCACTTCGCCTCCGCGCACTGGCGCGAGCGTTCCAAGGCGGCGGGCGGCCCGGTGTACGGGCGGATCGTCAACACCTCCTCGGAGGCCTTCCTCGGCGGCTCGGCGGGCCAGCCCAACTACGCGGCGGCCAAGGGCGGCATCGTGGGCCTGACCACCTCGACCGCCCTGGCCCTGGCCAAGTACGGGGTCACCGCGAACGCCATCTGCCCGCGCGCCCGCACCCGGATGACCGAGGACGTCTTCGCCGGCTTCCAGGTCCCCGAGGAGGGCAAGCTCGACCCGCTGGCGCCCGAGCACGTCGCCCCGCTGGTCGGCTACCTCGCCTCACCGGCCGCGGCCAAGGCCAACGGCCAGCTGTTCGTGGTGCACGGCGGGATCGTCGTGGTGATGGAACGCCCGCGGGTGGCGGCGAAGTTCGACACCTCGAAGGAGGTCTTCTCCTTCGAGGAGCTCGACTCCCTCCTCGGCCCGCACTACGCCTCCCGCCCGGCGGGCGAGACCTTCGCGGCGGCCGAGGTCCTGGGCCTCAAGCACGACTGACCTCAAGCACGACTGACCTCGGGCGCGACCGGCCTCGGGCGCGACCGACCGGAGCCCCCGCGGCCCCGCTCTCCGGCAGGGGGGAGCGGGGCCGCGGGGCCTCACCC
>NZ_JBHVUQ010000246.1:0-9008 GCF_042884105.1 Streptomyces sp. NPDC058157 | reverse complement strand
GACGACGGCGTGGTCTCGTCGCTCACTCCGGAGCGGCTCGCCACCGTGCTGCGCGTCAAGGTCGACGCGGCCTGGCACCTCCACGAACTGACCCGTGACGCGGACCTGGACGCCTTCGTCCTCTTCTCCTCCGCAGCCGGTGTGCTCGGCAGCCCCGGCCAGGCCAACTACGCCGCCGCCAACGCGTTCCTGGACGCCCTCGCCGCCCACCGCCACGGCCTCGGCCTGCCCGCCACCTCCCTGGCCTGGGGCCCCTGGGCCGAGGGCGGCATGGCCGCCCGCATGGGACAGGACGACCTCGACCGGCTCGCCCGCGCCGGAATGCCCCCGCTGTCCCCGCAGGAGGGCCTGGCCCTCTTCGACGCGGGTGCCTCCGCGGACGCGGCGGCCCTCCTCCCGATCCACCTCGACCTCGCGGTGCTGCGCGCCCAGGCCGGTGCGAACGGCGTGCCCGGACTGCTGCGCGGCCTCGTCCGCGTCCCGGCCCGGCGCACCGCCCGCCGGCAGGGCGCCGAATCCGCCCTCGGCCGACGTCTCGCCGGGCTGTCGGCGGACGAACAGCGCAAGCTGGTATCCGAGCTGGTCCGGGCGAACGTCGCCGAGGTACTCGGCCACGCCTCCGGCTCCCGGATCGGCCTCGACCGCGCCTTCACCGAACTCGGCTTCGACTCGCTGACCGCCGTCGAACTGCGCAACCGGCTCAACGGCGCCACCGGGCTGAGGCTCCCCGCCACGCTCGTCTTCGACTACCCCACCCCCGAGGCACTGGTCGAGTTCGTCCGCACCGAGGTCGCGGGTGACGACGCCCTCGCCACCGCACCGGCCGCCGCGGCCGTCGGTCACGGCTCCGGCCCTGCCTCCGACGAACCGATCGCGATCGTCGGCATGAGCTGCCGCTACCCGGGCGGCGTGGCCGGCCCCGAGGACCTGTGGCGGCTCGTCGCCGAAGGCGGCGACGGCATCACCGCCTTCCCCACCGACCGAGGCTGGGACCTCGACCGCCTCTTCGACGAGGACCCCGACCGGCCGGGATCCTCGTACGTCCGCGAGGGCGGCTTCCTGCACGAGGCCGCCGCGTTCGACGCCGCCTTCTTCGGCATCTCGCCGCGCGAGGCCCTCGCCATGGACCCGCAGCAGCGGCTCCTCCTCGAAGCCTCCTGGGAGGCCTTCGAGTACGCCGGCATCGACCCGACCTCACTGCGGGGCAGCGCCACCGGTGTCTTCGCCGGCCTGATGTACCACGACTACGCGGGCCGCCTCGAATCCGTACCCGAGGGCGTGGAGGGCTACCTGGGCACCGGCAACTCGGGCAGCGTGCTGTCCGGCCGCGTCGCCTACACCCTGGGCCTGGAGGGCCCGGCGGTGACCGTCGACACGGCCTGCTCCTCCTCCCTGGTCGCCCTGCACTGGGCCGCCCAGGCGCTGCGGGGCGGCGAGTGCACGATGGCCCTCGCGGGCGGCGTCACCGTCATGGCCAGCCCGTCCACCTTCGTGGAGTTCAGCAAGCAGCGCGGCCTCGCCGAGGACGGCCGCTGCAAGTCCTTCTCGTCCTCCGCGGACGGCACGGGCTGGTCCGAGGGCGTGGGCATGCTCGTCCTGGAGCGCCTCTCCGACGCCGAGCGCAACGGCCACCAGGTCCTCGCCGTCGTCCGTGGTACGGCCGTCAACCAGGACGGTGCCTCCAACGGGCTGACCGCCCCGAACGGCCCGTCCCAGCAGCGCGTGATCCGCGCCGCCCTCGCCAACGCCGGCCTGTCGGCGGCGGAAGTGGATGCGGTGGAGGCGCACGGCACCGGTACGACGCTGGGCGACCCGATCGAGGCCCAGGCACTCCTCGCCACCTACGGGCAGGAACGCGAAGGCGACGAACCCCTGTGGCTCGGCTCGCTGAAGTCGAACATCGGCCACACGCAGGCGGCCGCCGGCGTCGGCGGCGTCATCAAGATGGTCCAGGCGATGCGCCACGGCGTGCTGCCCAAGACCCTCCACGTCGACGAGCCCACGCCGCAGGTGGAGTGGGCCGCCGGAGCGGTGGAACTGCTGACCGAGGAGCGGGAGTGGCCGGAGACCGGCCGTCCGCGCCGGGCCGGCGTCTCCTCGTTCGGCATCAGCGGCACCAACGCCCACGTGGTCCTGGAGGAGCCGCCGACGGCCCCGGATGCGGTTCCGGTTCCGGTTCTGGTTCCCGCCCCGGCCGGGACCCCGGTGCCGTGGGTGGTGTCCGGCCGCACGCCCGAGGCGCTCGCCGCGCAGGCGGACCGGCTGGCCGCCTTCGTCGCCGGCCGCGGCGCCGAGGTGCCCGCACCGGACGCCGCGTACGCCCTGGCGACCACCCGTGCGACCTTCGAGCACCGGGCCGTGGTCCTGGGTACCGACCCCGTGGCGGGTCTGGAGGTGCTGGCGCGCGGCGAGTCCGCGCCGGGTGTGGTGCGCGGCGCGGCGGTACAGGGTCTGACGGGCTTCCTGTTCACGGGTCAGGGCGCGCAGCGGGCAGGGATGGGGCGTGAGCTGTATGCGGCCTTCCCCGCGTTCGCGGACGCGCTGGACGCGGTGTGCGCGGAGGTCGACCCGGTGCTGGGGCGGTCGCTGCGTGAGGTGATGTTCGCGGAGGACTCCGCCGAGCTGGACCGTACGGAGTACACGCAGCCGGCGTTGTTCGCGATCGAGGTCGCGCTGTTCCGGCTGGTGGAGAGCTGGGGCATGTGCCCCGACTATCTCCTCGGCCACTCGATTGGTGAGATCGCTGCTGCTCATGTGGCCGGGGTGTTCTCGCTGGCTGATGCGGCCAGGCTGGTTGTTGCCCGTGGTCGTCTGATGCAGGCGCTGCCGGAGGGCGGCGCGATGGTGTCGGTGCGTGCGGCTGAGGCGGAGGTGGCCGGGCTGGTCGCCTCGTACGAGGACGTGAGCATCGCCGCAGTCAACGGGCCGGCCTCCGTGGTCGTTTCCGGGGCCGTCGAGTCCGTGACCGCCATCGCGGCCGTGCTGGCCGGGCGTGGGGTGAAGACCAAGCGGCTGACCGTGAGCCACGCGTTCCACTCCCCGCTCATGGACTCGATGCTGGACGAGTTCCGTACTGTCCTGGAGTCGGTCGCCTTCACTGCGCCGGCCGTCCCGGTGGTTTCGAACCTCACCGGTGAGCTCGCCTCCGTGGCGGAGCTCTGCTCGCCGGAGTACTGGGTGCGGCACGTCCGCGAGGCCGTCCGCTTCGCCGACGGCATGGCCGCGCTGGAAGCGGAGGGTGTCACCCGGTTCGTGGAGCTGGGTCCGGACGGGGTGCTGTCGGCGATGGGCGCCGACTGTGTCGCAGAGGGCGCCTTCGTGCCCGTGCTCCGCAAGGACCGCGATGAGCCCGGAGCGGCCGTCGCCGCACTGGGGCAGGCTTACACGTACGGCGTGCCCGTGGACTGGTCCGCGTACTTCGCCGCGGCCGGCATCGGCAGCGGCACGGGCCGCGTCGACCTGCCGACGTACGCCTTCCAGCACCAGCACTACTGGCTGAAGTCCCGCGGAGGCTCCGCCAACGTCGCCTCGGCCGGGCTGAGTCCCGCCGTCCACCCGCTGGTGGGTGCTGCGGTCTCCGTCGCAGGTGGTGACGAGGTGCTGCTGACCGGACGGCTGTCCGTGCAGTCGCACCCGTGGCTGGCGGGGCACGCGGTCGGCGGGACGGTGATCCTTCCGGGGACGGCGTTCGTGGAGCTGGCGGTGCGTGCGGGTGACCAGGTGGGTTGTGGTCGGCTGGTGGAGTTGACGATCGAGGCGCCGTTGGTGCTGCCGGAGTCCGGTGGTGTCCAGGTGCAGGTCGTGGTCGGTGCCGCGGACGAGGCTGGTCTGCGGTCGGTGGACTTCTTCTCCCGTCCTGATGCAGGGGAGTTCGGCGAGCCGTGGCAGCGCCATGCCTCGGGTGCCCTGGGCACCGTGGCGGAACTGCCGTCGTTCTCGATGGAGGCCTGGCCGCCGGCCGGTGCGGCCGAGGTCCCGGTGGAGGGGCTGTACGAACACCTGGCCGCGGCCGGGTTCGCGTACGGGACCGCCTTCCAGGGGCTGCGGGCGGTGTGGCGTGCCGGGGACGAGGTGTTCGCGGAGGTCGCGCTCTCGGAGGACGCGGCGGGGGAGGCGGGCCGGTTCGGCCTGCACCCCGCGCTGCTCGACGCGGCCCTGCACGCTGTCGGCGTGGGCGGACTGCTCCCGGACGAAGGTACGGGCGGCTGGCTGCCGTTCACCTGGTCCGGCGTGACGCTGGCGGCCTCCGGTGCCTCCCGGCTGCGGGTGCGCCTGACGCCCGCCGGTGCGGGCGCGGTGTCGCTGGCCGTCGCGGACGGTGCCGGTGAGCCGGTCCTCGTGGTGGATTCGCTGGTGCTGCGGCCGGTCGACGGCCAGGTGGCGGCGGCGTCCGGCGGGGTGGACCGGGACTCCCTGTTCCGGCTCGACTGGAGCCCTGCGCCGCTGGTGGCGGCTGTCGTCGACGAAGCCGATGTCGTCGTGGTCGACCTGGTGTCCGATGACGGGTTCGGGGTGCCTGGGGCCGCGTTCGCGGTGGCTTCGCGGGCTTTGGAGCTGGTGCAGGGCTGGGCGGATGAGGACCGGGCCCTGGTGCTGGTGACGCGGGGTGCCGTGGCTGCCGGTGGGGCGGAGGTCGCCGATGTGGCGGCGTCCGTCGTGTGGGGTCTGGTGCGGTCCGCCCAGTTGGAAGGTGCGGGCCGGTTCGTCCTCGTGGACGTGGACGACCGCGAAGCGCTGACGCCGGAGCTGATCGCCTCGGTGGCCGCCTCGGGCGAGGGCCAGGTGGCGTTGCGCGAGGGGCGGGTGTTGGTGCCCCGTCTGGCGCGGGCTGCCCGGAACGCTCAGGCCGCCGGTGGTTTCGGTGCGGGTCCGGTGTTGGTGACCGGTGGTACGGGTGGTCTGGGTGCTGTGGTGGCCCGGCACCTGGTGACCGGTCACGGGGTGCGGGACCTCGTGCTGGTCAGCCGGCGCGGCCTCGACGCCCCGGGTGCCGGGGAGCTGCGTGGTGAGCTGGAGGAGCTGGGCGCGTCGTCCGTGACGGTCGCGGCCTGCGACGTCTCCGACCGGGAGGCGCTCGCTTCCCTGCTGACCGCCCACCCGGTCAAGGCCGTCGTGCACGCCGCGGGTGTCGTGGACGACGGTGTGGTCTCGTCGCTCACTCCGGAGCGGCTGGCCGCTGTCCTGCGGGTCAAGGTCGATGCGGCCTGGCACCTGCACGAGCTCACCGCCGGCCTGGACCTGGACGCGTTCGTGCTGTTCTCCTCCGCCGCCGGTGTGCTCGGTGGTGCGGGACAGGCCAACTACGCTGCCGCGAACTCCTTCCTCGACGCGCTCGCCGCCCACCGCCATGGCCTGGGCCTCGCCGCGACCTCCCTGGCCTGGGGCCTGTGGGAGGAGACGGCGGGCATGGGTGCCTCGCTGACGACGGCGGACGTCGAGCGCATGTCGCGTGGTGGCGTGCTGCCCATCCCGGTCGGCATGGGTCTGGGCCTGCTCGACGCGACCGTCGGCGGCCCCGAGCCGGCGCTGGTGCCGCTGCGGCTGGACCTGGCCCGGATGCGGGCCCTGGCCGCTTCGGCGGGCGTGGCCCCGGTCTTCCGCGGTCTGGTTCCCGCCCCCGCACGGCGCACCGCCTCCGCGGCGGGAGCGCGGGGCGGCCTCGGCCGCCGCCTGGCGGCCCTGCCGCCCGCACAGCAGCTCGAAGCGGTCGAGGACCTGGTCCGCGCCGACGTCGCGGCCGTGCTGGGCCACGCGTCCCCGCAGGGGATCGAACTCCACCACGCCTTCACCGAGCTCGGCTTCGACTCCCTGACCGCCGTGGAACTGCGCAACCGGCTCAACACGGCCACCGGCCTGCGTCTGCCCGCCACGCTCGTCTTCGACTACCCGACCCCGTCGGTGCTCGCCGAGTACGTGCGCGGTGAGCTCGTCGGGTACGAGGAGGACTCCGTCCCGGCGCAGGCGACCACTGCGCCGGCCGTCATCGGCGTGGACGAGCCGATCGCGATCGTCGGCATGAGCTGCCGCTACCCCGGTGGCGTCAGCAGCCCCGAGGACCTCTGGCGCCTCGTTGCCCAGGGCGGCGACGGCATCACCGTCTTCCCCACCGACCGCGGATGGAACGGCGACGCCCTCTACGACCCGGACGGCCGGGACGGTGCCACCAGCTACACCCGAGAGGGCGGCTTCCTTGCGAACGTCGGCGAGTTCGACCCGGAGTTCTTCGGGATCTCGCCGCGCGAGGCGCTCGCCATGGACCCGCAGCACCGGATGCTGCTGGAGACCTCCTGGGAGGCGATCGAACGGGCCGGCATCGCCCCCGCCGCGCTGCGCGGCAGCGCGACCGGCGTCTTCACCGGCGTGATGTACAACGACTACGCCTCGCTCCTCGGCTCCAGTGCCGAGGACGCCGCCGGATACCTCGGCATCGGCACCGCGGGCAGCGTCGCCTCGGGCCGCGTCTCGTACTCCTTCGGCTTCGAGGGCCCGGCCGTCACCGTCGACACCGCGTGCTCCTCCTCGCTCGTGGCCCTGCACCTCGCTGCGCAGGCACTGCGCAGCGGTGAGTGCACGATGGCCCTCGCGGGCGGCGCCACGATCATGTCGACGCCGACGGCGTTCATCGACTTCAGCCGCCAGCAGGGGCTCGCCCCCGACGGTCGCTGCAAGTCCTTCGCGGGCGCGGCGGACGGCACGGGCTGGTCCGAGGGCGTGGGCATGCTCGTGCTGGAGCGGCTGTCGGACGCCGAGCGCAACGGCCACCGCGTGCTGGCCGTCGTCCGCGGCACGGCGGTCAACCAGGACGGGGCCTCGAACGGGCTGACCGCCCCCAACGGCCCGTCCCAGCAGCGCGTCATCCGCCAGGCCCTGGCCAACGCGAAGCTCGGCCCCGCCGAGGTGGACGCGGTGGAGGCGCACGGCACCGGTACGACGCTGGGCGACCCGATCGAGGCGCAGGCCCTCCTTGCCACGTACGGGCAGGAACGTTCCGGCGACGAGCCGCTCTACCTCGGCTCCCTGAAGTCCAACATCGGCCACACGCAGGCCGCCGCCGGCGTCGGCGGCGTCATCAAGATGGTGATGGCGATGCAGCACGGCGTCCTGCCGCGCACCCTGCACGTCGACGAGCCGTCCCCGCAGATCGACTGGGAAGCGGGCTCGGTGGAACTGCTGACCGAGCAGCGGGAGTGGCCGCGGACCGGCCGTCCGCGCCGTGCGGCCGTCTCCTCGTTCGGCTTCAGCGGCACCAACGCCCACGCCGTCCTGGAGCAGGCCCCGGAACGGACGGAGCAGCCCGCGGGCGGGTCGTCCACCCATGGGCTCCCGTTCCTTCCCTGGACCGTCTCCGGCCGGTCGGACGCCGCCCTGCGCGGCCAGGCCGCCCGCCTGCGGTCGGCCGTCGCGGACGACGCGGCCGAGCTGGACGTCGCCCATGCCCTCGGCGTGACGCGTACGGCTTTCGAGCACCGGGCGGTCGTGCTCGGCCCGGACCACCGCGGGGCGCTGGAGGCGCTCGCGCGGGGTGAGGCCGCCGAGGGTGTTGTGCAGGGTGTGGTTTCGCCCGGCAAGACGGGCTTCCTGTTCACGGGGCAGGGTGCGCAGCGGGCGGGGATGGGGCGTGAGCTGTATGCGGCGTTCCCTGCGTTCGCGGCGGCGCTGGACGCCGTGTTGGCCGAGATCGACCCGGTGCTGGGGCGGTCGCTGCGGGAGGTGATGTTCGCGGACGAGTCCGCTGAGCTGGATCGGACGGAGTTCACGCAGCCGGCGTTGTTCGCGATCGAGGTCGCGCTGTTCCGGCTCGTGGAGAGCTGGGGGCTGAAGCAGGACTACCTGCTGGGTCATTCGATCGGTGAGATTGCCGCTGCGCATGTGGCCGGGGTGTTCTCGCTCGCGGACGCGGCCAGGCTGGTTGTTGCTCGTGGTCGGCTGATGCAGGCGCTGCCCGCCGGGGGCGCGATGGTGTCGGTGCGGGCTTCCGAGGCGGAGGTGGCCGAGCTGGTCGCCGCGTACGAGGACGTGAGCATCGCCGCAGTCAACGGGCCGGCTTCGGTGGTGGTCTCGGGTGCGTCCGAGTCCGTGGCCGCCGTTGAGGGTGTGCTGACCGACCGTGGCGTGAAGACCAAGCGGCTGACCGTGAGCCACGCGTTCCACTCGCCGCTGATGGACCCGATGCTGGACGATTTCCGTACCGTCCTGGAGTCGATCGCCTTCGCTTCCCCCTCGATCGCAGTGGTGTCGAACCTGACCGGTGAGGTCGCTTCTGCGGAGGAGCTCTGCTCGCCCGAGTACTGGGTGCGCCATGTCCGCGAGGCCGTCCGCTTCGCCGACGGCGTCGCCACCCTCCACACACAGGGTGTGACCCGCTTCATCGAGCTCGGCCCCGACGGTGTGCTCTCCGCGATGGGCGCCGACTGCGTCGAGGACGCGGTCTTCGTCCCCGTCCTGCGCAAGGGACGGCCGGAGGCCGAGGCCGCGGTGTCGGCCCTTGCCCACGCACACGTGAACGGTGCCTCGGCGGACTGGCCGGCGTTCTTCGCGGGCTCGGGTGCCGGGCTCGTCGAGCTGCCGACGTACGCCTTCCAGCGCGAGCGCTTCTGGCCGCGCAAGGCGACCCCGAAGGTCGCCGACGCCGCCGGTCTCGGACTCGTGACGGCGGAACACCCGCTGCTGGGCGCGGCCGTGACCCTCGCCGAGGGCGGCGGCTGCCTGTTCACCGGCCGCATCGGGCACGACGACCCTGCCTGGCTGGCGGGGCACGCGGTCGGCGGGACGGTGATCCTTCCGGGGACGGCGTTCGTGGAGCTGGCGGTGCGTGCGGGTGACCAGGTGGGTTGTGGTCGGTTGGTGGAGTTGACGATCGAGGCGCCGTTGGTGCTGCCGGAGTCCGGTGGTGTGCAGGTGCAGGTGGTCGTGGGTGCCGCGGACGAGGCTGGTCTGCGGTCGGTGGACTTCTTCTCGCGTGCTGATGCGGGGGAGTTCGACGAGCCGTGGCAGCGTCATGCCTCGGG
>NZ_JBHVUQ010000245.1:7674-9077 GCF_042884105.1 Streptomyces sp. NPDC058157 | reverse complement strand
CTCACCCCCGAGGACACCCCGGGCGGCGGCCTGACCATGACCCTGTCCCTCCCGGCCGCTCCCGAGGCCCGCGCCGAGCACCCTGCGCACGACTGACCGCGGACTCCGGCACGGACGCGGCGCGGGTCAGGTCGTGGCGTCGGCCGGGAGTTCCGCGGGGGCCGGGGCGTCGCCACCGGCGATGGGCAGGGTGAGCACCATCGTCAGGCCGCCCCCGGGGGTGTCCTCGGCGGTGAGGGTGGCGTCCATGGCTTCCAGGAAGCCGCGGGCGACCGCCAGCCCGAGGCCCACGCCGGCGCCCGCCGGGGCGTCCCCGTGCCGCTGGAAGGGTTCGAATATGCGGTCCTTGGCATCGTCCGGGACGCCCGGTCCGCGGTCGACGACGCGCAGTTCGAGGCGGTCGGCGAGGACACTGGCGGAGACGTTCACGGCCCGGCCGCCGGGGCTGTACTTGACGGCGTTCTCGACGATGTTGGCGACGGCCCGTTCCAGGAGCCCGCGGTCGACGGCGACCATGGGCAGGGTCTCGGGGATGTCGAGATCGACACTGTCGTCCGGGACCCCGGCCAGGGCCATCGGGACGACCTCGTCGAGGTCGGTCACGCGGACGATCGGGACGACCGTCCCCGTCTGGAGGCGGGACATGTCGAGGAGGTTGCCGATCAGGTGGTCGAGGCGGTCGGCGCCGTCCTCGATGCCCTCCAGGAGGGAGGCCCGGTCCTCCTCGGACCACTCCACGTCGGTGGAGCGCAGGGAGGTGACGGAGGCCTTGATGCCGGCGAGGGGGGTGCGCAGGTCGTGGCTGACGGCGGCCAGCAGGGCGGTGCGGATCCGGTTGCCCTCGATCAGGCGGCGGGCCTCCTCGGCCTCGTCGACGAGGCGCTGGCGGTCGAGGACGACGGCGGCCTGGGCGGCGAAGGCGCCGAGGACGCGCCGGTCCTCGGCGGGCAGCACCCGGCCGGTGAGGGCCAGGGCCATGTTCTCGCCGATGGGCATGTCGACGTCGGCGTCCTCGGGGCGGGTCGCCGGGGTGCGGCCGGTGCTGCCGGCCGTGGTCCAGGGATCGACGTCGGTACCCCGTTCCAGCAGCGCGACGGAGTCCATGGAGAAGGTCTCCCGGACCCGTTCCAGGAGTGCGTCGAGGGCGGTCTCGCCGCGCAGGACGCTGCCGGCGAGGAAGGAGAGGATCTCGGATTCGGCCCGCAGGCGGGCGGCCTGGTGGGTGCGGCGGGCGGCCAGGTCGACCACCGAGGCCACCGACACGGCGACACCGACGAAGATCGCGATGGCCACGATGTTCTTCGGGTCCGAAATGGTGAACTCGTGCAGCGGCGGGGTGAAGTAGTAGTTGAGGAGCAGCGACCCGAAGGCCGCCGACCCCAGCGCCGGGAGCAGTCCGCCGA
>NZ_JBHVUQ010000245.1:0-7664 GCF_042884105.1 Streptomyces sp. NPDC058157 | reverse complement strand
CCGCCGAGGAGTGCCGCCGCGACCGTGCAGGTGAGGAAGACCAGCATGTCGTTGGCGAGCCCGAGGCCCGGAACGGCCTGGTTCAGCAGGACGGTGAGGAGTGCGGGTCCGGCCATACCGGCCAGCCAGCCCCAGACGATCCGGGCCCGGCCGAGCCGTGCGCCACGGGGGACGGGCAGGCCACGCCCCTTGGCGGCCTCGTCGTGGGTGACGATGTGGACGTCGAGGTCCGGTCCCGACTCGCGGGCGACGGTGGAGCTCACACCGGGGCTGAACACCGACTGCCACGAGCGGCGGCGGCTGACGCCGAGCACGATCTGCGTCGCGTTGACCCCGCGCGCGAACTCCAGCAGCGCCTCGGGGACGTCGTCGCCTATGACGTGGTGGAAGGTGCCGCCCAGGTCCTCGACGAGCGTGCGCTGGACGGCGAGTTCCTTCGGCGAGGCGGCGGTCAGACCGTCGCTGCGGGCGATGTAGACGGCCAGGACCTCGCCGCCCGAGCCCTTCTCGGCGAGGCGGGCCGCGCGCCGGATCAGGGTGCGCCCTTCCGGACCTCCCGTGATGCCCACGACGATGCGTTCGCGGGCCTGCCAGGTGGTGCGGATGTCGTGCTCGCCCCGGTACTCCCGGAGGTATTCGTCGACCCGGTCGGCGACCCAGAGCAGGGCGAGTTCGCGCAGCGCGGTGAGGTTGCCCGGCCGGAAGTAGTTCGAGAGGGCGGCGTCGACCTTGTCGCTCTTGTAGATGTTCCCGTGGGCCATGCGGCGGCGCAGCGCCTGCGGGGACATGTCGACGAGTTCGATCTGGTCGGCGCGCCGCACGACCTCGTCGGGCACCGTCTCGCGCTGCCGCACACCCGTGATCGTTTCCACGACGTCCCCGAGGGACTCCAGGTGCTGGATGTTGACGGTCGACACCACGTCGATGCCGGCCTGGAGCAGTTCCTCGACGTCCTGCCAGCGCTTGGCGTTGCGGGAGCCCGGGACGTTGGTGTGCGCGAGCTCGTCCACCAGCGCCACCGCGGGGCGCCGGGACAGGACCGCGTCCACGTCCATCTCGGTGAACACGGAGCCCCGGTAGTCCAGTTCGCGCCGTGAGACCTGCTCCAGCCCGTGCAGCATCACCTCGGTGCGCGGCCGGCCGTGGTGCTCGACGAAGGCGACGACGACGTCCGTGCCGCGTTCCACCCGGCGGTGGCCCTCCGAGAGCATCGCGTACGTCTTGCCGACGCCGGGGGCGGAGCCCAGATAGATACGAAACCTGCCGCGTCCCATGCTCACGTCATCCCTCGAAGCGGTAGCCCATACCGGGCTCGGTGATCAGGTACCTCGGGTGCGAGGGGTCCGCTTCCAGTTTGCGGCGCAGCTGGGCCATGTAGACCCGGAGGTAGTTGGTGTGCTCGGAATACGTCGGCCCCCAGACTTCGAGCAGCAGCTTGCGCTGGCTGACGAGCCGGCCGGGATGGGTGATCAGGATCTCCAGGAGGTGCCACTCGGTGGGCGTCAGCCGCACGCTGCGATCGTCGCGTCTGACCTTCTTCGCGATCAGGTCCACGGTGAAGTCCTCGGTCGTGACCACGGAGATGTCGGAGGAGGGCGCCGACGCCTCACCACGGCGGGCGGCCGCCCGCAGGCGGGCGAGGAGCTCGTCCATGCTGAACGGTTTCGTCACGTAGTCGTCGGCACCGGCGTCCAGGGCCCGGATCTTCTCCTCGGAGGTATGCCGGGCGGAGAGCACCAGGATCGGCACGCCACTGGTCTTCCGTACCTCTTCGATCACGTCGATGCCGTCGATGTCCGGCAGGCCGAGATCCAGCACGATGACGTCGGGCCTGCGGGCGAACGCGAGCCTCAGGGCGGCCTTTCCGTCCGGAGCGGTCTGCACCTCGAACTTGCGCGCCTCCAGGTTGATCCTGAGCGCGCGGACGAGCTGGGGGTCGTCCTCCACCACCAGCACCTTGATCATCGGTGTGGGGCCTTCCTCTTTCGGTGGACACGGGTCGGAGCCGGCGGGACGCGGGGTGCCTCCCAGTCGTGGCTGGGGGAGTGTCGCGTCCCGTCGGCTCCAGAGGTTTGCTGTGCGGGCCGTCAGCCCTTGGTCAGTGCCTTGAGCGCGGTGTTGAGTTCGAGGACGTTGACGCGGGGTTCGCCCATGAAGCCCAGGGTGCGGCCGGTGGTGTGGTCGGCGACGAGCTTCTCTACCCGCTTGACGTCGAGCCCGTTCTTCTCGGCGACCCGGTGGACCTGGAGTGCGGCGTAGGCGGGGGAGATGTTCGGGTCGAGGCCGGAGCCGGAGGAGGTGACCGCGTCGGCGGGCACGTCCGAGGGCCTGACCTTGTAGGTGGCGGTGGAGTTGTCGGCGACCACGGCGTCCTTGGCGGCGACGACCTGGGCGCAGAGGGTGCCCTCCTCGGCCTGGTCGGTGCACGTGCCGTCGATGGCTCCGTTGTCGGCGGAGCGGTTGGTGGCGCCGGAGAGGATCAGGGAGTACTGCGTGTTGACGCTGTTGGTGCCCAGGCCGCCCGAGGGGCGGGGCTGGAACCACTTCAGGTCCGGCTTGGCGGCCTCCTCGGCGTCGTTCGGGTTCTGCTTGGGCAGGTTGTAGGTCTGCCCGATGAGGGAGGAGCCGACGACGTGTCCGCTCTGGTCCTTGATCTCGGAGCCGTTGGCCTTGTCGTTGAAGAGGGCCTGGGCGATCCCGGTGACGGCCAGGGGGTAGAGGACCCCGCAGACGATCGTGAGCACCAGCAGGGCCCGCAGACCCGCCCCGATCAACCGTGCCGTGTTTCCTACCGAGTTGTTCATGGGAGTCAGCCGATTCCGGGGATGAGGGTGATGAGCATGTCGATGATCTTGATGCCGATGAACGGGGCGACGAGGCCGCCGAGCCCGTAGATCCCCAGGTTGCGGCGGAGCATCCTGTCGGCGCTGGTCGGCTTGTACCGGACGCCCTTGAGGGCGAGCGGCACCAGCGCGATGATGATCAGCGCATTGAAGATGACGGCGGAGAGGATCGCCGAGTTCGGGGAGTGCAGGCCCATGATGTTGAGCTTGTCCAGGCCCGGGTAGACCACGGCGAACATGGCCGGGATGATCGCGAAGTACTTGGCGACGTCGTTGGCGATGGAGAACGTGGTCAGCGCGCCCCGGGTGATGAGGAGCTGCTTGCCGATCTCGACGATCTCGATGAGCTTGGTCGGGTTGGAGTCCAGGTCCACCATGTTCCCGGCCTCCTTGGCGGCCGAGGTACCGGTGTTCATCGCCACGCCGACGTCCGCCTGCGCCAGAGCCGGGGCGTCGTTGGTCCCGTCGCCGGTCATCGCGACGAGCTTGCCGCCGGCCTGCTCCCGCTTGATGAGGGCCATCTTGTCCTCGGGCGTGGCCTCCGCGAGGAAGTCGTCCACGCCCGCCTCTTCGGCGATGGCCTTCGCGGTCAGCGGGTTGTCGCCGGTGATCATGACGGTCTTGATGCCCATGCGCCGCAGCTCGTCGAACCGCTCCCGCATGCCCTCCTTGACCACGTCCTTGAGGTGGATGACCCCCAGGACGCGGGCGCCCTCCTCGTCCTCGACGGCGACGAGGAGCGGAGTGCCGCCGGCCTCGGAGATGCGGTTGGCGAGGGTGTCGGCGTCGTCGGCGACCTCGCCCCCCCGCTCCTTGACCCAGGCGATGACCGAACCGGCCGCGCCCTTGCGGGTCTTGCGCCCGTCGACGTCGACACCGGACATGCGGGTCTGGGCGGTGAAGGCGATCCACTCGGCGTGGGCGAGTTCGCCCTGGTGGCGTTCGCGCAGCCCGTACTTCTCCTTCGCGAGCACGACGATCGAGCGTCCCTCGGGCGTCTCGTCGGCGAGGGAGGACAGCTGGGCGGCGTCCGCCAGCTCGGCCTCGGTCGTCCCCTTCACGGGGACGAACTCGGACGCCTGCCGGTTGCCGAGGGTGATGGTGCCGGTCTTGTCCAGCAGCAGCGTCGAGACGTCTCCCGCCGCTTCGACGGCGCGGCCGGACATGGCCAGCACGTTGCGCTGGACGAGGCGGTCCATACCGGCGATGCCGATGGCGGAGAGCAGGGCACCGATCGTGGTCGGGATCAGGCAGACGAGGAGAGCGGTGAGCACGATCATGGACTGCTCGGCGTCCGCGTAGACCGCGAAGGGCTGGAGGGTGACGACCGCCAGCAGGAAGACGATCGTCAGAGAGGCCAGCAGGATGTTGAGCGCGATCTCGTTCGGCGTCTTCTGCCGCGCGGCCCCCTCGACCAGGGCGATCATGCGGTCGATGAAGGTCTCGCCGGGCTTCGTCGTGATCTTGATGACGACCCGGTCCGAGAGCACCTTCGTGCCACCGGTCACTGCCGACCGGTCGCCACCCGACTCGCGGATCACCGGAGCGGACTCGCCCGTGATCGCCGACTCGTCCACGGAGGCGACGCCCTCGACGACGTCACCGTCGCCGGGGATGATGTCGCCGGCCTCGCAGACCACCAGGTCGCCGATCTTGAGGTCGGTGCCCGGTACGGACTCCTCGGCGCCGTCCTCGGTGAGGCGGCGGGCGACGGAGTCGGTCTTGGCCCTGCGGAGGGTGTCGGCCTGGGCCTTGCCGCGGCCTTCGGCGACGGCTTCGGCGAGGTTGGCGAAGACGGTGGTCAGCCACAGCCAGGCGGTGATGGCCCAGCCGAACCAGTCCGTCGGGTCCATGACGGCCAGCACGGTGGTGAGGACCGAGCCGATCAGGACGACGAACATGACCGGGGACTTGACCATGACCCGGGGGTCGAGCTTGCGGACCGCGTCGGGGAAGGACCTCAGCAGGGCCTTGGGGTCGAAGAGGCCTCCGCCGACGCGGTCGGCGGGCGGCTTGTGCCCGGTGGGCAGGTCCTCGTGCGGGGCACGGGTCTCAGTGGCGGTGCTCATGATGCGAGCCCTTCGGCGAGCGGTCCGAGCGCGAGCGCGGGGAAGTAGGTCAGACCGGTGACGATGATGATCGTGCCGACGAGGAGGCCGGCGTAGAGGGGTTTGTCGGTGCGCAGGGTGCCCGTCGTCTCGGGGACGGGCTTCTGCTCGGCGAGCGAGCCGGCCAGCGCGAGGACGAACACCATGGGCAGGAACCGGCCGAGCAGCATGGCCAGGCCGATCGTGGTGTTGTACCACTGGGTGTCGGCGTTCAGGCCGCCGAAGGCGGAGCCGTTGTTGTTGGCGCCGGAGGTGTACGCGTAGAGGACCTCGGAGAAGCCGTGCGCCCCGGAGTTGAGCATCGAGTGCGGCGGGGTGGGCAGGGCCATCGCGGCGGCGGTGAAGCACAGGACGAGGGCCGGGGTGATGAGGATGTAGCAGGCCGCGAACTTGATCTCGCGGGTGCCGATCTTCTTGCCCAGGTACTCGGGGGTGCGGCCGACCATCAGGCCGGCGATGAACACCGCGATGATCGCCATGACGAGCATGCCGTAGAGGCCGGAGCCCACGCCGCCGGGCGCGATCTCGCCGAGCTGCATGCCCAGCAGCTGGATGCCGCCGCCGAGCCCGGTGTAGGAGGAGTGGAAGGAGTTGACCGCGCCGGTGGAGGTGAGCGTGGTGGCGACGGAGAAGATCGCGGAGCCGGCGATCCCGAAGCGGGTCTCCTTGCCCTCCATCGCCCCGCCGGCCGCCTGGAGGGCCGGGCCGTGGTGGGCGAACTCGGTCCACATCATCAGGGCGGTGAACCCGAGCCAGATGGTGGCCATCGTGGCGAGGATCGCGTAGCCCTGGCGCAGGTTTGCGACCATGCGGCCGAAGGTGCGGGTCAGCGCGAAGGGGATGACGAGGATCAGGAAGATCTCGAAGAGGTTCGAGAACGGGGTCGGGTTCTCGAAGGGGTGGGCGGAGTTGGCGTTGAAGTAGCCGCCGCCGTTGGTGCCCAGCTCCTTGATGACCTCCTGCGAGGCGACCGCCCCGCCGTTCCACTGCTGGGTGCCGCCCATGAACTGGCCGACCTCGTGGATCCCGGCGAAGTTCTGGATCGCCCCGCAGGCGACGAGGACGAGCGCGCCGAGCACGGCGATGGGCAGGAGGATGCGGACGGTGCCGCGGACCAGGTCGGCCCAGAAGTTGCCGAGTTCACCGGTGCGGGAGCGGGCGAAGCCCCGTACCAGGGCGACGGCGACGGCCATGCCGACGGCGGCGGAGACGAAGTTCTGCACCGCCAGGCCGCCCGTCTGCACGACGTGGCCCATGGCCTGTTCACCGGCGTACGACTGCCAGTTGGTGTTCGCCACGAAGGAGGCGGCGGTGTTGAACGCCTGGTCCGGGTCGATCGCTGCGAAGCCGAGCGAGCCGGGCAGGATCCCCTGGGCCCGCTGGAGGGCGTAGAGGAAGAGAACGCCCACCAGCGAGAAGGCGAGGACCCCGCGCAGATAGGCGGGCCAGCGCATCTCGGCGTTCGGATCGGCGCCGATCGCCTTGTAGAGCCACTTCTCCGGTGTGTAGTGCTTCTCGGAGGAGTAGACCCGGGCCATGTAGTCGCCCAGGGGACGGTAGGCCAGCGCGAGCGCGGCGATCAGCGCGAGCAGCTGGAGCACACCAGCGGTTACGGGGCTCATATCGGTGCTCAGAACCTCTCCGGGTACACGAGGGCGAGGACGAGGTATCCGAGCAGGGAGACGGCCACGACGAGGCCGACGATGTTCTCGGCAGTCACAGCTTGGTCACCCCCCGGGCGACGAGAGCCACCAGCGCGAACACCGCGACCGTGGTGACGACGAAGGCCAGATCGGCCATCGCGAGCTCCTGAGTGAAGTGGAAGTGATGAATCAGCCAGATGGCCGATGACGAGACAACCGTGTCTTCGGCCCGGCGTTAAGACGCCTTGACGGGGTCCATACGGGCCCGGCCGGACTCTTGACGCACCTCTTACGCGAGGGCGCCCGGTGGCGGGCGGATCAGCCCTGGCGGGCCAGCCCGGCGGTGTCCAGGGCGGCGCCGTCCTGGGCGGCCAGGGCGACGGCCACCAGACGGGCCTCCTCGGGCGGCAGGGGATGGCCGGGGCGCCCGTCGAGGAGGTAGCGGCCGTAGTAGTGGCCGCCGCCGACGACCCGCAGTTCGGTCGCGCCGTCCGGCCAGTCGGCGTACTCGGTGATCCGGCCCGGGCGGCGCAGCCATACGCCGCCACCGTGCTCCAGCCGTGGCAGGTGCCCCATCAGGGACCCGTACTCGAAGCGGCAGCCTCTCAGGCCCAGGAGGGCGACGAGCTCCCGGCGGACGTACTCGACCACTTCCTCAGGCGAGGCGCCGCCCTCGGAGAGGCGGGAGGTTCCCTGGAGGCTCGACAGGTGTGCGGCGTCCGTGACGACCACTTCCTGGAGCCGACGGGTGCGGACCGCCGACTGGGAGACGATCAGCCCGACGACGAGCAGGAGCACCGCGGTCCGGATCTCGGTGCCGCCCGTGATGGCGAACCGCTGGTACGGCCTGGTCAGGAAGAAGTCGAACCAGGCCGCGGCCGAGAGGGCGGCCAGCGCGCCGGCCGCCCGTGTACCCAGGGCGGCGACCGCGACCACGGCGACGACCATGATCAGCGCTTCGTCCGTCGCCGCGAGGCCCGTCCGGAAGGGCACGAGCGCGAGCGCGGTGAGGAAGGGGACCACGAGGCCCGCGACCAGAGCGACACGGTCGCGGAGTCGGAACCAGTACC
>NZ_JBHVUQ010000244.1:0-9101 GCF_042884105.1 Streptomyces sp. NPDC058157 | reverse complement strand
CCCCGCCCCCTGCTCCGAACCCGGCCCGGCGGCCCCCTGGCCCCCGGTCTCCCGGTCTCCCGGCCCCCCGGTCTCCCGGCCCCGGTCTCCCGGCCCTGGCCTCCCGGCCCCGGCCCCCCGGTCTCCCGGCCCACCGGCCCACCGGCCCACCGGCCTCCCCGCCCGGCGCGGGCCGGCTGCCCTATCCCGCCGCGCCCGTCGCCGCCCCGGCCAGCCGCTCGCCCAGTGCGGCCGCCGCGCGGGCCAGGAACTCCGGCCCCCGCACCGTGAACTCCAGCCCCGTCAGCGCCATCCGCGCCGCCAGCCACTCCGGCGCGTCCCCGCTCTCGAAGCGCACCCGCGACCCTCGCCCCTCCGCCACCGCCCCTTCCCGCAGCCACTCCGGCAGCTCCTGCGGCGGCGCCGCGAAGGACACGTCCGCCGCATAGGTCTCCCCGCCCCGCAGCCCGCGCCGCACGAACTCCGCCGCCTCCATCGGCAGCGGCCGCGGGGTGAACCGCGCCCCCGTCGGGAACGGCTCGCTCACCCGGTCCACCCGGAAGGTGCGCCAGTCGGCCCGCTCCAGGTCGAAGGCCACCAGGTACCACCGGCTGCCCGTGCTGACCAGCCGGTACGGCTCCACCAGCCGCCGCGAGTCCACCCCGTCCCGGGCCCGGTACGCGAACCGCAGCCGCTCCGGCCCCGCCACCGCCGCGGCCATCGCCGTCAGCGTCCGCGGGTCCACGCTCGGCCCGTCGCCCCGGGTCACCGCCACCGTGGCCGACTGCAGCGCCCCCACCCGGCGCCGCAGCCGGGCCGGCAGCACCTGCTCCAGCTTGGCCAGCGCCCGCACGGACGCCTCCTCGACCCCCTCGATCGCATGCCCGGCCCCCGCCCGCAGCCCCACCGCGATGGCCACGGCCTCCTCGTCGTCCAGCAGCAGCGGCGGCATCGCCGCGCCCGCCACCAGCCGGTACCCGCCGACCGCGCCCAGCGTGGCCTCCACCGGGTACCCCAGGTCCCGCAGCCGCTCGATGTCCCGCCGGATCGTCCGCGCGCTCACGCCCAGCCGCTCCGCCAGCTCGCTGCCCGGCCACTCGCGCGGGGTCTGGAGCAGGGACAGCAGGGTGAGCAGCCGGGCGGGAGTGTCGTTCATGTTTCAAGATTGCCAGGTAAATAGGACACACCTTGGCCTAGATGCCGTCTAGGTTTCTCCCCATGAGCACCGAGACGCCCACAGCATCGCCCGAAAGAGAGAACGGGCCCGTACGAGAAGAGGGGAACGCGGCCGCCGCGGCGGCACCCGCAGCCACCGGAGCCGCCGACGCCGCCACCCCCGACGCCCCGGCCGACGCCCCGGCCGACCGCCTGCGCTGGCTGGCGCTGGCCATCGTGATGACCGCGTCCTTCATGGACCTGGTCGACGTCACGATCGTCAACATCGCGATACCCAGCATGCGCCAGGACTTCGGCGCCTCGACCAGCGCCATCCAGTGGATCACCGCGGGCTACGCGCTCGCCTTCGCCGCCGGCCTGATCACCGGCGGCCGTCTCGGTGACATCTACGGCCGCAAGCGCCTCTTCCTCGTCGGCGTCGCCGGCTTCACCGCCGCCTCGCTGCTCTGCGGCATCGCGGCCGACCCGGGCATGCTCGTCGCCTCCCGCCTGCTCCAGGGCGGCATGGCGGCGATGATGGTCCCCCAGGTCCTCGCGATCATCCACGTCACCTTCCCGCCGCACGAGCGCGGCAAGGTCTTCGGCATGTTCGGCGCGATCGTCGGCCTCGGCGCGGTCTCCGGCCCGCTGCTGGGCGCGCTGCTCACCGAGTGGAACCTCTTCGGCCTCGAATGGCGCACGATCTTCCTGATCAACCTGCCCGTCGGCATCGCCGCCGTGATCCTGGGCCGCAAGTACATCTCCGAGTCCAAGGCCCCCAAGGCCCTGCGCCTCGACCTGGTCGGCGTCGTCCTCGCGACCCTCGCCCTGGTCCTGCTGATCTACCCGCTCACCCAGGGCCGGGAGAACGACTGGCCGGTGTGGGGCTTCGTCTGCATGATCGCCTCGCCGCTCGTCTTCGCCGCGTTCATCGCCTACGAGAAGTACAAGATCAAGAAGGACGGCTCCCCGCTGGTCGAGCTCTCCCTCTTCCAGGTCAAGAGCTTCGCCGGCGGCATCACCGTCCAGCTCGCCTTCGGCCTGGCCACCGGCATCTTCTTCCTGGTCTGGACGCTCTACATGCAGATGGGCCTCGGCTGGACCCCGCTGCACGCCGGCAGCACCGGCATCCCCTTCTCCATCGCCGTCTCCGTCGCCGCCGGCCTCTCCGTCGAGAAGCTCGTCCCCCGCTTCGGCCGCAAGGTGCTCCAGGCCGGCGCGCTGGTGATGGCCGCGGGCCTGCTGCTCTACATCTGGGAGTCCCAGCGCTACGGCATGGAGATCTCCTCCTGGCAGATGGCCCCGCCGCTGATCGTCATGGGCATCGGCATGGGCCTGATCGTCGCCCCGCTGAACGACACCATCCTGTCCCAGGTGCCGCGCGAGCACGCCGGCTCGGCCTCCGGCCTGATCAACACCACCGGCCAGATGGGCAACGCCCTCGGCCTCGCCCTGACCTCCGTGGTCTTCTTCGGGTCGATCGAGGACGACCGGATCCTCGGCGCCCCCTACGTCGACGCCTTCCGCGGGGCGCTGTGGTGGGTCGTGGCGGTGCTCGTCGTGATCTTCGCGGTGATGTTCGTCCTGCCGCGCAAGCAGGTCCCGCTCTCGGAGCGCGAGGGCGCCGTGGAGCAGGCCTGAGCCCGCAGGCGCACCCGCACGGACATGCCCGCCCCCGAGGGGCGGGCATGTCCGTTTTTCTTGGTTTCTTCCCCCTTGTGGGCGTACGGTGGGGGAGCATCCACGCAAACGGGCAGGAACCGGAAGCAAACCCACATGTACGCACCCGAGCGCCAGCAGGAGATCCTGCGCCTGGCCCGCGAGGCCGGGCGGGTCGACGTGCTCTCCCTCGCCGGGCGCTTCCAGGTCACCGCCGAGACCGTCCGCCGCGACCTGACCGCCCTCGACCGGGCCGGACTGCTGCGCCGGGTCCACGGCGGGGCCATCCCGGCCGGCCGCCTCGGCTTCGAGCCCGACCTCACCGCCCGCGAGAGCACCGCCGGGGACGAGAAGGACCGCATCGCCGCCGCGGCCCTCGCCGAGCTCCCGGCCGGCGGCAGCGTCATCCTCGACGCCGGCAGCACCGTCGCCCGCCTCGCCGACCGCATCCCCCTCGACACCGCCCTCACCGTGGTCACCCACGCCCTGCCCGTCGCCGCCCGCCTCGCCGGCCACACCGGCGTCGACCTCCACCTGGTCGGCGGCCGGATCCGCCACCGCACCCGGGCCGCCGTCGACGCCTGGGCGCTGCGCGCCTACGCCGAGATCCACGCCGACGTCCTCTTCCTCGCCACCAACGGCTTCGGCGTCCGGGCCGGACTGACCACCCCCGACCTGGCCGAGGCCGCCGTCAAGCGGGCCGCGATCGCCGCCGCCCGCCGGGTGGTGCTGCTCGCCGACTCGGCCAAGGCCGGCCAGGAACGCTTCGCCCGCTTCGGCTCCCTCCGCGACGTCTCCCTCCTGATCACCGATACCGGGCTCGCCCCGGCCGAGAAGGCGGCCATCGAGGCCGCCGGTACGGAAGTCGTGCTCGTATGATCCTGACCGTCACCCCCAACCCCTCCCTCGACCGGACCTACGAGATCCCCTCGCTGGGCCGCGGCGAGGTGCTCCGGGCCGCCGCCGGTGACCGGGTCGAGCCCGGCGGCAAGGGGGTCAACGTCTCCCGGGCCGTCGCCGCGGCCGGCGTGCCCACCACCGCCGTGCTCCCGCTCGGCGGCACCCCCGGCGCCCTGCTCGCCGAACTCCTCGGCGCCCAGGGGGTGGACGTCACCGCCGTCTCCGTCGCCGGGCAGACCCGCTCCAACATCTCCCTGGCCGAACCCGACGGAACCCTGACGAAGGTCAACGCGGCGGGGCCGCGACTCTCCGCGCGGGAGGCAGCCCTGCTGCTGGACACCGTCCGCACCTGCGCGGGCGGCCCCGAGTGGATCGCCTGCTGCGGCAGCCTGCCGCCCGGCCCCGGACCCGGCTGGTACGCCGAACTCGTCGCGCGGGCCCGGGAGACGGGGGCCCGCGTCGCCCTCGACACCTCGGGCCCGGCCCTGCTCGCCGCCCTGCCGGCCCGCCCGGACCTGATCAAGCCGAACGCGGCGGAGCTCGCCGAGGCGGTGGGCCGCCCCCTGGCCACCCTCGGCGACGCCGTCAAGGCCGCCGGGGAACTGCTCGCACGGGGCGCCGGCGCGGTCCTGGCCTCCCTCGGCCCGCAGGGCCAGCTCCTGGTCGACGCCGAGGGCGCCTTCCACGGGACGGCGCCGGTCACCGCCGTCCGCAGCGACGTCGGCGCGGGCGACGCCGCCCTGGCCGGCTTCCTCGTCGCCGGCGGCCACGGCCCCGCCGCCCTCGCCGCGGCCCTGGCCCACGGCGCGGCCGCCGTACGCCTCCCCGGCAGCGCGATGCCGACCCCCGCCGACCTGCGCCCGGAGGAGGTCCGCATCACGCGCGACCTCCCCCTGGACCTGCCGCTCGGGACCCCGTAGCGCTACCGGACCCGCGTGCGCAGCTCCATCGCCCCGCGCGCGGCGGCCTCGCTCCCGTAGACCTCGCACATGTGGCGCCCGTCGGGCGTGGCCGTGTGCTCGACCTCCCACAGGCTGAGCTCGGTCCCGTCCAGCAGGACGAACGCGTGCTCGTACAGGCTGAATCCCGCGTCCCGCCCGTCGGCCAGGGACTGCCGGCCGCCGAAGGCCTGGGTGATCTGGTGCGCGTACGCCGACCGCAGCAGCTCCGCCGTCTCCGGCCCGGGGCGGTCGGTGTTCTCCGCGCGCCGCAGCACCCGGCGGGCGTGGTCGGCGGAGTCCTCCACCGCGTACTCCCGGTGCCGCTCCCGCGGATCCGGGGCGGCGAACAGGGCGCTCAGCAGGGCCAGATCCTCCTCCGTCCCGTCCGCGCCCCAGCTCCGCGCCTCCTCCTCGGCCGCGTCCGGCCCGGGCGGCGGCGCGAGGACCGGATCCGCCGCGGCCTCGCCGAACAGCCGGGCCCCGGCCAGCGCGAGCTCGTCCCGCCCGGCGAACACCTCGTGCCGGCTGGCGCGGTCACCCCTCATCCGGTACGCCAGCTCCCACAGGGAAGCCGTCTCGCCGTCGGCGAGCAGGTAGGTGTGCCGGTGGGTCTCCCGCCACAGCCCCGCCGACGGGCTGTGGTGCGTCGTGTAGAGGGAGGAGCTGTGGGCGAGCGCGCTGCCGAGGCGCTCGACCAACGCGTCGGGAAGGTCGAAGGAGTTGAGGGCGCGGCCCAGGAGTCGCTCGAGGTGCGCCTCGGTTGTCTCGTACGGATCGCTCAAGGTGGGCTCCAGGCCGTCGCAGCTTGTCACTTCGCGGAAGCACAACGTAGCCCCTGGCTCTGACATCACGTCCGGGATTCGGTAAAACGTCCGGGAAGCATCAGGGGTTCCCGCCACACCTTCAGGTCAACTTGCCCGGGAATAGCCCATGTTCGTAAGGGTTTGCGGTGGTGCGCGGGACTATGGGCGGCATGGCAACGAACACAGTGGACGTCCCGCGCCAGCGGCGCCGCTCCCGTACCCGCTCCGAGGACGAACCGGACGCCCCCCGGTCCCTGGCCTGGCTGCTGGTGGCCACCGGGGCCGCCGGACTGCTGGCCTCCTGGGTGATCACCCTCGACAAGTTCCTCCTGCTGGAGGACCCGGACTTCAAGCCCGCGTGCAGCCTCAACCCCGTCGTCTCCTGCGGCAGCGTCATGAAAAGCGCCCAGGCCGCCGTCTTCGGCTTCCCCAACCCGATGCTCGGACTGGCCACCTACGGGGTCGTGGTCTGCGTCGGCGCCGGACTGCTCGCCGGGGCCCGCCACAGCCGCTGGTTCTGGCTGGGACTGAACGCCGGCACCGCCTTCGGCACCGGCTTCTGCGCCTGGCTGATGGTCCAGTCGCTCTACGAGATCAACGCCCTGTGCCTGTGGTGCTGCCTGGCCTGGACGGCGACCCTGCTGATGTTCTGGGCGGTCACGGCCCACAACGTCCGCACCGGCCGGCTGCCCGCGCCCGCCCCGCTGCGGGCGTTCTTCGCCGACTTCGCCTGGGCCCCGCCCGCCCTGCACCTCGGGGTGATCGGGATGCTGGTCCTGACCCGGTGGTGGGACTTCTGGACGGGGTGACCGGGGCGGCCCCACGCGTACGAGGGCCCCGGCGGCTGGACGCCGCCGGGGCCCTCGTCACTTCGCTCCACGGGCTGACGCGGCCCTAGACCAGGAGGGGTGGAGCTCGGTCAGCTGCCGGAGGAGACGTTGCCGGAGAGGACCGGGATGTTGTCCAGGATGTGCGAGAGCGGCTCGTCGCCCTTGGCCTGGGTGGAGTTCTCGGTGCACTGCTGGTTCTGCGGGTTGGACAGGACGTTGATGTCCTGGACACCGACGTTGAGCAGGGCGACCAGCGACTGGGCGTTGACCTTGACCGGGAGGCCGACGCAGGGCTTGTTGAGGGTGCCCTGGACCAGGCTGAGCTGGGGGCTCTGGTCGCCGGTGGTCTTCTGGTTGCCGTAGATCTGCTGGGCACCGTTGCCGTTGACGGTGTTGATCCCGTTGTCGTTGCCGATGGCCATGGCCGGGGCGGCGGCGGCAGCGCCGGCGCCGACGGCAACGGCGGAGACCGCGGCGGCGGTCATGATCTTCTTGAGCATCATCGATCCTTTTGTCGCACGAGTGCCCGCTAGTGGAGCGCCCTGATCAACCGGCCGCCGCGGGGCATGGTTGCGCTGCTTCACTCGAACGGCCCGTACGGGCCCGGGTTTTCCCCGGGGTGGGTGAGACCGCTGCGGACACCTGCGCGAAGCCCGTACGCAGCGCCATGCGCGCGCGGGGGCGCCCGGGCTCCGGTTGCGCTCCGTCGAGGGTGTTCGCACGGTGGGTGAGTAATCGGACTATTCCGGTCCGCTTGCGCGACCACCTCGAAGGATTCCCCATGCACTCCACCAAGGCGTCCCGCCTCCGCGTCCTCGTCCCGTCGGCCCTCGCCGTCGTCATACTGTCCGGCGCGGCCGTCCCCGCGGGCGCCGCGGACGGCCAGGGCGCCGCCGCCGTCGAAAGGAAGGCGGCGGCCGTGCAGCAGCAGATCGAACGGCTGGAGGGGGCGGCGGAATCGCAGGAGCGGGTCGCGGCCGGCCCGATCGACGACCTCCTCGCAAGCCTCACGAAGACCCTCTCGGACCTGCTGGGCTCGCTCACGGGCCTGCTCGGCGGGATCAAGCTCCCGGAGATCAAACTCCCCGAGATCAAGATCCCCGACGTCAAGCTGCCGGATCTCCCGGTCACCGTCCCCAAACTGCCCGACCTCCCGGTCACCGTTCCCGCGGTGCCGGCGGTCCCGGCGGTGCCCGGGGCGGCACCGGCGGTCCCGGCCGTCCCGAGCGTCCCCGACGTCCAGATCCCCGACATCCCCATCGCCGACTAGCGGCCGGCAGCGGCGGACCCGACGGGCGGCATGGTTACGACTATTGGGCTGAACAGGTCAGATCCGGCCGTCGGCCGTGTCGTCCGGGAAGGTGGACCGTTTCGCTCGGTGTGAGCCCCGGGACCGGGGCAGGACATTCGAACGAGAAGGTGCACTCCCCATGAACTCTGCTGCCAAGAAGGCCGCCGTGGCCCTGGCCTCCGCTGGTCTCGCCGTGGCCGGTGCCGCCGGTGCCGCTTCCGCCGACGCCCAGGCCGAGGGTGCGGCCGTGGGCTCCCCGGGTGTCCTCTCGGGCAACCTGGTCCAGGTTCCGGTCCACGTCCCGGTCAACGTCTGCGGCAACTCCGTGAACGTCATCGGCGCCCTGAACCCGGCGTTCGGCAACGTCTGCGTCAACGACTGACGTTCCGCGCAGTCGGCACCACGTGACCGTGGGCGCCACCGGCCTCGCCGGTGGCGCCCACGGTCGTGTCGGGAGCCTCGACGGCAGCCCCCCGGGCGTCACTTGCCGCCGTTGAGCTCCACTCCGCCCAGCAGCGGGGAGGCCTTGGTCGCGCCGTTCGCCAGGCCCAGGGCCGTGCCGGGCACGTCGTTGCGGATCTTGTTGACGCTCTGCGCGGTGTGGACCACCTTGCCGACCGTGTCGCCCTGCTCGGCCAGCGCGTTGCCCGCCGTCTGGGGGAGCGCCTCGGAGACGGGGTTCACGGCGTTCAGCACCTCGGTCACTCCGCCCGTCGCGCTCATGGGGGGCATGGCGGGGGCGTCGGCCGCGAAGGCGGGGGCCGTGGCGCCGAGAGCGGCGACGGAACCGACGACGACGGCGGCGACCTGGGAGAGCTTCATTGTCGAAATCCTCTTCTTTTCGTGGACCGAGGCGGCAGCGGCGACCGGCTCGCCGCTTTCGTCCTGCGTAACGATTCCCGGCCGCTCCGGAAACGCCGGCCGGGCGGGCGCACGGCAGCGGCCGGAGAATCCGACGATGGATTCTCCGGCCGATATTTCTTCCGATTACCGGTATTCCCGTCAGGCGGCCGCGGACCTCCGGTAGAGAATGGCGCCGCCGAGGACGAGCGCCGAGGCGAGGGCCGCCATGGCGCCCAGCTCACCCGCGCCGGTGGCCGCCAGCTGCGGCCCCGCGTGGGCGGGGGCCGGTGCCGGGGCGGGCGCGGGGAGGGTCACCGGAGGAGCGGTGACGGGAGCGGGCGCCGGAGCGGGCGCGGGCGCCGGGGGCAGGTGCACCGGGAGGTCGCCGGCCGGGGCGGCCGGGGGCTGGTCGGCCGGCGGGGCGACGTCCGGTACGGGCGCGGGGGCCGGGGCCGGCCACTCGGGCTGGCTGCCGTGCGGGGGCCGGGGCGCCGGGGCCTCCTGCGCGGGCGGCGCGGGGGCCGGGGCGGGTGCCGGGAGGGTGTGCGGCTGCTCCTCCGCCGGGGCGGGGAGGGTGTGCGGCTGCTCCTCGACCGGGGCCGGGAGCGTCTCGGCGTGCTCCTGCGGCGGCACGGGGGCCGGGGCGGGCGGGGCCGGCGGCGCGGGGGCGGGCGCCGGAACGGGAGCGGGCGCCGGGGCG
>NZ_JBHVUQ010000243.1:6775-9125 GCF_042884105.1 Streptomyces sp. NPDC058157 | reverse complement strand
GTGTCGTGGCCGGAGTGGTCCACGCGGTCCGGGGCCGGCTGGCTGGGCCCGGCGAGCAGGGCCCGTACGGCCCGGCCCAGCCGCAGCACCACGTGGACCACGAAGGCGCCGATGAACACCCAGGCCCCGTAGAAGTGCAGGGTGTAGAAGGAGCCCGGGAAGACGTAGTGGAGCTGGGTGTTGAGGATGCCGGTGGCGAACTCGAACCCCGCGCCACCCACCAGCAGGAGCAGCGAGAGCCGTTCGAGGGCCTGGGCGGGCGACCGCACGGGGGGCCACGCGAACAGCTTGGGGATCACCGACCACAGCTTGGCCAGCAGCACGGGCACGAGCACGACGCCGAGCGTGACGTGCACCCCCTGGGTGACCCGGTAGAGCCAGTAGGGGGAGGTGGGCCAGGAGAAGAGGTAGAAGCCCAGCCGGCCCTTGCCCGGCGTCTGGTCGTTGACCGCCGCGAGGTCGGGCTCGTACGCGGCGTACGACAGCAGGCCCGTGACGAACAGGACCGTGACGCCGACGAGCAGGACCACCCCGAACACCGCCGTCAGCCACGGGCCGCGCAGCGGGCTGCGCCAGAACTCCGGGCGGGAGGGCCCGCGCGGCGGTCCGGCCGCCCACGCGGCCCCCAGGGCCGACCGCAGCCGGGCGAGCCGTGGCGCGGCGCCGTCACCGGACTCCGGTTCCGCCTTCCTGCCCGCCGGGCCGGGGGATGCGGCCGGGCGGCCGTTCTGTGCGTCCATGGGGTTCCTCCACAGGTTCCGTTCGCGAGGGCTCACCGGGGCTCTCCCGGTGCGGGGGACGACTGGGGCACGGGGGCCGGACGGCCCCGCGCCGCGGCACGGGCGCGCACCGCCCAGCCGCACAGGACGGCCAGCGCGGCGACCGCGTAGCCGGCCGTGCCGGCGTGCGGGACGACCCGGCCCGTCAGGTAGGCGGCCGCGCCCGCGACCGCGACGCCCAGCCATTCCCAGCGGCCGTCGAGCGCCACCAGGGCGATCAGGAGGAGGGCGTACCAGGAGTAGCCGGGGGTGGTCAGCAGGAAGGCGGCCCCGGTGACCAGGAGAGCACCGCTCCAGGGGCGCTCGGGGTCGCCCCGCCGGATCACGTACACACTGACGGCGGCCATCCCCGCGACGACGCAGGGCACGGCCCACGAGCCGGGCAGCAGCAGGCGCAGCAGCGCGTAGCGGTCACCGGCGGACGGGTCCTGGTAGCCCTCCTCGTCCGCGTACCCGGCGAGGTAGCCGAGGACCGAGGAGCGGGAGAGCAGGACGTACGGCAGGTACAGGGCGGTGAGCACCACCACGCAGGGGAGCAGGACGGCGGCGGCGTCGCGGACCCGGCGCACACCGGACAGGGCGCCGGGCAGCAGGACGGCGGGCAGGAGCTTGACGGCGGTGGCCAGACCGAGCAGTGCGCCGCCCCGGGCCCGGTGGCGAACGGTCAGACCCAGGGCGACGACGGACAGCAGGACGGCGAGGACGTCCGCGTGGGCGTTGTTGACGGCCTCGACCGCGACCGCCGGGCACCAGGCCCAGTACGCCGCGCCGCGGGGGTCACCGCGCCGGCGCAGGACGCCCAGCAGCGCCAGGGTGGTGGCGACCGCGAGGACGGCGCCGCCCACCTGGAAGGCCTTGTGGCGGGCTCCGTCGGGGGAGAGGGCGTGGACGAGGAGGAAGTACAGCTCGCCGGCCGACGGGTAGATCGTGTGGACCCGGGGCCGGTTGATGCGCGTGCAGACGCCCGGGGACACCGCGGCGAGGTCCGGCCGGGCGCACGCCTTCCCGGTGGGGAACAGCCAGTCGTCGCGGTACGGCAGGAGGGCGGCGTCGGCCGGGGCGTGGTCGTAGGGGGAGACGCCCGCCGCCTGCACGCGGCCGTCCCAGGCGTAGCGGTACGAGTCGGTGCTGGTGCGGGGCGGGGCGACCAGGCCCGTCGCGGCGACGGCGATGCCGCCGGCGAGGACCAGGGCGGCGGCGTGCCGGGCGGGAACCCGGCGCAGGGACCACACCGCCGCCGCGAACAGGACCCAGCAGGCGGCGTACAGCCACGACAGGCCGGCCGGGTCCGTGAAGTAGCCGTCCTCGCGCACGGTCAGGACGAGCACCGTGACCAGGGCGCCCACGAGGACGGCGGTGGCGGCGGTGGCCCGTGCGGAACCGGCGGGCGCCCGGGTCACGGAGCGGCCCTTAGGGCGGCACGGGCCTTCGGGCCGCGCCCCGTCCCGGCGACCAGCTCGGCGAAGTGCCGGCCGGCCACCGTCCAGCTCCCGGCGGCGCGCCAGCCCGCGGCCTGTGCGTGGCGCAGCAGCGCCCGGTGGCCCACCCGGGCCCACGGGAAGGGGGTGCCG
>NZ_JBHVUQ010000243.1:0-6765 GCF_042884105.1 Streptomyces sp. NPDC058157 | reverse complement strand
ACCTCGCACCGCTCGTCGACCTCCACGGGCGCGGTCTCGGCGACCAGGCGTCCGCCGGGCGCGAGCAGGGCCGCGGTGCGCTCCAGCAGGGCGGCGGGGTCGCCGCCGATGCCGATGTTGCCGTCGATCAGCAGGGCCGTGTCCCAGCGGCGTTCGCCGGGCAGGGGCTCGAAGACGGAGCGGCACAGGGCCGTACCGCCGCGGCGCACGGTCCGGGTCACCGCCGCCGGGGTCACGTCGATGCCCAGGGCGAGGTGGCCCCGCTCGGCCAGCGCCGCGACGAGCCTGCCGGGGCCGCAGCCGATGTCGAGGACGCTGCCGCGGCAGCGGGCCAGCACGCTCTCGTCGGCGGCGTCGGTCGCGGCGCACCAGCGTTCGACGTCCAGGGGCAGCAGCCAGCCGTCCGTCCGCCGCAGGAACAGGGGACCGCGCCCGGTGCGCAGGGCCAGGGTGTACGGGTCGGCCCGCCAGGCGGGGCCGGGGCCGGCCGGGGGCTGGGTGGCGGCGGGCGGCCGGGAGGTGGTGGGCGGCCGGGAGGTGGCGTGGGCGGTCATCGGACCACCGGCGTCCGCGCGCTGAGCTGCCGGTACCGCGCGGCGAACCGGCCCGCCGGAGCGAGGGCGGCCACCTCGGCGGCGTCGACGGCCGTGTCCACGTCCCGCAGCCGGGGCAGCAGCCGGGTGCGCAGACCGGCCGCGCGCAGCCGTTCGTACTGCTCCGCCCCGGTCTCGGGCACGGACATGGGTACGCCGAGCAGCAGCGCGGGGTCCGCCGCCGCCAGCCCCAGGGCCCAGAACCCGCCGTCCGCGGCCGGGCCGAACCAGGCGTCGCAGCTGTCGAAGACCAGCGCGGGCGCCAGGAGCTCCGGGGTCACCTGCGGGGTGTCCATGCCGATCAGCAGCGCCGGGCCCGCGCAGTCGGCGAACGCGGCCGCGAGGCGTTCGTCCAGGCCCGCGCCGCGCTGCGGCACGACCTCGAAGCCGGGCGGCAGCCACGGCCCCGGGGCGCCGTCCAGCACCAGCACGTGCCGCTCGGCCGGGGTGGCCGCGGCCGCCGCCAGGGTGTCGGAGAGCGCGGCCTCGGCCAGCCCCGCGGCCTGCTCGGGGGTGAACGGCGGGGTGAGCCGGGTCTTGACCCGGCCGGGCACCGGAGCCTTGGCGATCACGAGGAGGCTGGTCACCGGGCGCCCCCCGGCCGCTCGGCCCGGCCGGGGGCGGCGGGGACGTACGGCGGCTCGGCGAGGACGGCGCGCATGTCGCGGACGGCGTGCCAGGTACCCCGCCAGGTGCCGGTGACCTTGGACCTGCCGCTGCGCGGCAGGTAGGGCACGTCCTCCTCGCGCACCCGCCAGCCCGCGTCGGCCGCCCGCACGACCATCTGCAGCGGGTAGCCGGAGCGCCGGTCGGTCAGCCGCAGGCGCAGCAGGTCCTCGCGCCGCATGGCCCGCAGGGGGCCGAGGTCGTGCAGGCGCAGGCCGGTGCGGCGGCGCAGCATCCGGGCGAGGGCGAGGTTGCCCGCCCGGGCGTGCGCGGGCCAGGCGCCCCGGCCCCGCGGGCGGCGGCGGCCGAGCACGAGGTCGGCCTCACCGGCCGCGACCGCGCGGACGAACCCGTTCAGCAGGCCGGGGTCGAGGGAGGCGTCGCAGTCGCAGAAGCAGACGTACTCGGCCTCGGCGGCCAGGAGCCCGGCGTGGCAGGCGGCCCCGAAGCCGCGCCGGGACTCCGTGACGACGGTGGCGCCCAGGGAGCGGGCGATGCCGGCGGATCCGTCGGTGGACCCGTTGTCCACGACCAGGGCCCGCCAGCCGGCGGGGATGCGGGAGAGGACCCAGGGCAGGGCCCGGGCCTCGTTCAGACAGGGCAGGACGACGTCCACGGAAAGTTCGGTCACGACTGCCACCGTAGGAATTCTGCGGGGACATAGCGGACATCGACTCCTTACGAAACGCGGACGTCGGCCGTCCGGGGACCGGCCGCCGCAGACGGAACGGCTCCCGGGTGGGAGGCTTGCCGTCATGAGCACGGCCACGCACCCGCCCGCCCCGCCCGCCCGGGTCCTCGTCGTCGACGACGACCCCACCGTCGCCGAGGTCGTCACCGGCTACCTGAGCCGGGCCGGCCACAGCGTCCACCACGCCGCCGACGGCCCCGCGGCCCTCGACTCCGCCGCCCGGCACGACCCGGACCTGGTCGTCCTCGACCTCATGCTCCCCGGCATCGACGGGCTGGAGGTCTGCCGGCGGCTGCGCGCCGAGCGCCCCGTTCCGGTGATCATGCTGACGGCGCGCGGCGACGAGGACGACCGGATCGCCGGACTGGAGCTCGGCGCGGACGACTACGTCACCAAGCCCTTCAGCCCGCGCGAGCTGGTCCTGCGCGTCGAGTCCGTCCTGCGCCGCAGCCGGGCCGCGGCGCCCGCGGCCGCCGCCGCGGGCGCGGGCGCGGGCGCACCGCTGACCGGGGCGGGGATCCGGCTCGACCCGAAGACCCGCCGGGCCGAGCGCAACGGGCGCGAACTCCTGCTCACCCTCAGGGAGTTCGACCTCCTCGCCCACTTCCTCGGCCATCCCGGCCGGGCCCACGGGCGCGAGGAGCTGATGCGGGACGTGTGGGGCTGGGAGTTCGGCGACCTGTCCACCGTCACCGTCCACGTACGCCGCCTGCGCGCCAAGATCGAGGACGATCCGGCGGCCCCGCGGCTCATCCGGACCGTCTGGGGCGTCGGGTACCGCTTCGAGGCCGGCGGGGAGGAAGGTGCCGCATGAAGGACGTCCTGCTGATCGCGGCCTTCGCGTTCGGCGGCGCGGCGAGCGCCGGCCTGCTGGGCGCGGTCGCGCTGCGCCTGCTGCGGCACCGCTCCGTCGCCGTCTCCCTGATCGTGGTCGCCGCGGTCGCCGTCACGGCCATGCTCGCGGGCACCCTCGCCGTCGCGCGGGCGATGTTCCTCTCCCCGCACGACCTGAGCGTCGTCACCCTCGTGGTCGCCATGGCCGCCGTCGTCTCCCTGGCCACCGCCCTCGTGCTCGGACGGTGGGTCGTGGCCCGCGGCCGCGACCTCGCCCGCGCGGCCCGCGACTTCGGCGACGGCGGCAGCTTCGCCGTGCCCCCGGCCCGGGCCACCGCGGAACTCGCCGCCGTGACCCGTGAACTCGCCGCCACCAGCGCCCGGCTCACCGCCTCCCGGGAGCGCGAGCGCGCCCTGGAGTCCTCCCGCCGCGAGCTCGTCGCCTGGATCTCCCACGACCTGCGCACCCCGCTCGCCGGGCTCCGGGCCATGGCCGAGGCCCTGGAGGACGGGATGGCCGCGGACCCCGCCCGCTACCACCGGCAGATCCGCACCGAGGTCGAACGGCTCGACACGATGGTCGGCGACCTCTTCGAGCTCTCCCGCATCCACGCCGGGGCCCTCGAACTGACCCCCGGCCGCGTCTCCCTGCGGGACCTGGCGGCCGACGCCCTCCTGGGCGCCGACCCGATCGCCCGCGAGCGCGGCGTACGCCTGTGCGGCGACGACATCGCCCCGGTCCCGGTCGAGGTGGACGGCAAGGAGATGACCCGCGTCCTGGCCAACCTGCTCGTCAACGCCATCCGCCACACCCCCGCCGACGGCACCGTCGCCGTACGCGTCGACCGGCACGAGGACACCGCGGTCCTGTCCGTCACCGACGGCTGCGGCGGCATCCCCGAGGCGGACCTGCCGAAGGTCTTCGACACCGGCTGGCGCGGCAACCCCGCCCGTACGCCCCCGGCCGGCGCCGGGCTCGGGCTGGCGATCGTCCGGGGCATCGTCGAGGCCCACTCCGGCCGGGCGCGCGTCCACAACGTGCCCGGCGGCTGCCGCTTCGAAGTCACCCTGCCCCTCGCCCGCGCGCACGCCTGAGCCCCCCGCCCCGGACGCCCGTACCCCGCCCGCTCTACCCGGCGGCGGGGGCGGGGGCCCGCTGCCCGGCCCGGGCGAACTCGGCCATCCCCGCGGCGAAGGCCACCTCCGGACGCCAGCCCAGCTCGTCCCGCAGCCGGGACGAGTCCGCCGTGATGTGCCGGACGTCGCCCAGCCGGAACTCGCCCGTCACCACCGGAGCCGGGCCGCCGTGCTCCGCCGACAGCGCGGCGGCCATCTCCCCCACGGTGTGCGGATCGCCGCTGCCCACGTTGTACGCCCTGTGCCCGCCGTCCGGCAGGCCCCCGGCACCGTCCAGCGCCACCGCGTTCGCCCGCGCCACGTCCCGCACGTGCACGAAGTCCCGGCGCTGCCCGCCGTCCTCGAACACCCGCGGGGCCTCGCCCCGGGCCAGCGCGGACCGGAAGAAGGACGCCACACCCGCGTACGGCGTGTCCCGGGGCATCCCCGGCCCGTACACGTTGTGGTAGCGCAACGACACGGCCGTACCGCTGGTCGACCGCGCCCACGCGGCCGCCAGGTGCTCCTGCGCGAGCTTCGTCGTCGCGTACACGTTCCGCGGATCCGCCGGCGCGTCCTCGCCCACCAGCCCGGGGACGAGCCCGGCCCCGCAGCGCGGGCAGCGCGGTTCGAACCGGCCCGCCTCCAGATCCGCGACCGCCCGGGGCCCCGGCCGCACCACCCCGTGCTCCGCGCATACGTAGCGCCCCTCCCCGTACACCACCATCGACCCCGCCTGCACGAACCGCCGCACCCCGGCCTGCGCCATCCCGGCCAGCAGCACCGCCGTGCCCAGGTCGTTGCAGGCGACGTACTCCGGCGCGTCCGCGAAGTCCTTCCCCAGACCCACCATCGCGGCCTGATGGCACACGGCGTCCACACCGCGCAGAGCCCGCCCCACCACCTCCGCGTCCCGGACGTCCCCCCGGACGAACTCGGCGTCCGGCAGCTCGGGAGCCCCCGGGTGGGCGGTGGGCGACAACGCGTCCAGCACCACCGGGGTGTGCCCCCCGGCGGACAGGACGGCTACGACGTGCGAGCCGATGAACCCGGCTCCTCCTGTGACAAGTACCCGCATGGCGGCCACGCTACGGAACCGCACCCCGCGCCGGCGGCTCCCGCACCGGCCCGTAAGACTTCCGTCACCCCCGGGCCCGGACCACCAACCCGGGGGTGACGGAGTCAAGTGTTCCGCTGCCGTGCCCCGGGAACATCCGTCCGATACGACGGTGACGGGGACGGTGGGACATGGACCGGGAAGAACGGCGGGCCGTGGTCGGCGCGGGGTTGAGCTGGGCGGTCTGGGGGACGCTGATCTGGATCGTGACGGATTCCGACCTCCAAGGGGTCCAGGACGCCATCGGCTGGTGGATCCTCGCCCTCGCCCTCGCACCCGTCGTGCTCATGGCCGTATGGCTGGTCGTGTCCGACGAACCCCGGGCCCCCGCCGACGACTGCGACTCCGACGGGGTCCACTGGACGCACGGGCCGGACGGCTGCGGCAGCGCCCGCTACGGGTGCGGCGGCTGAGGCGCCGCCGCGCAGGGCCTCAGCCCAAGTGGACGACGCGGGCCCACGGGGGCGGCGCCGGGAGGAAGTCGGGGTCGTCCTCGTCATCGGCCGGGGCCGGGCGGGGGAAGAGGCCCACGACCGTGCGGCACGACGGCCGGGCCGAGGGCCACGGGGTCTGCCCGTCCGTCAGCGCGACGATCACGTCCGGGCGGGGGCTGGAGCGCAGCGCCCGGGCGAAGCCCGACCGCAGGTCCGTACCGCCGCCGCCGATCAGCTCCAGGTTCTCGGCACGGCACAGCGGTACCGCCACCCCCGCCGCCGCGTCGCAGGAGATCACGGAGACCAGATCGCGGCGACCACCCACCGCCCGTGAGATCGCCGCGACCTCCAGCAGCGCGGTGCCGAGTTCGGCGTCGCTGACCGACCCGGAGGTGTCGATCACCACGCAGACCCGGGGCGGCGTCCGCCGCAGGCTGGGCAGCACGACGCCGGGAACCCCGGCGGAACGCCGCGACGGCCGCCGGTAGCTGTGGTCCTCCGCCCCCGGACCGCCCGCGGCCGCCCGCACCGCCGCGCCGAGCAACTGCCGCCACGGCTGCGGGGGATGGAAGGCCTCGTCGGCCCAGCGCCGCCAGCCCTCCGGCGCGTCCCCGGGCCGGCCGGTGATCGCCTCGGCCACCCGGAAGCGGACCGCGTCCCGCTGCTGCCGGCTCAGCCCGTGCGCGCCGTCCGGTCCCCGGTCCCAGGGCCGCGCCCAGCCGTCGGCGCCGCTGCCGCAGTCCAGCCAGGCCAGCTGCGGGGTGTGGTCGGCCATCGAGAACCGGCGCAGGTACTCCTCCATCAGCAGCCCGTCGGGCAGGCCCGTCATGGCCGGCCGCACGGCCCCGGCGGGCACGGGCAGGCCGTCGCCGAAGATGTCGTCGTTGATCTCGAAATCGGCGGCGATGTTCTGCCGCAGCCGCTGCCCCGGACCGCTCTCCCCGTGCTCCCGCGCGTACCGCTCGCCGCGCTCGTGGTGGTCCCGCAGCAGGTGGGAGACCTCGTGCACCCACACCCCGGCCAGTTGCTCCAGCGGGGTGCGCGCCACGAAGGACGGGGAGACGTAGCAGCGCCAGTGGGCGTCCACCGCCATCGTGGGCACCGACCGGTCCTCCACCACGTGCAGCGCGAACAGCGCCCCGGCCAGGTACGGGCGGACGGTGGCCGCGTGCAGCCGGGCGGCCAGCAGCTTCTCCGTGTCCAGCGGGACCGCCGGGCCGCCCGGCGGCGGGCGGGGGACCCCCGCCCGCACCGGGCGCGGCGGCGGGGGAGGGGCCATGGGGCGCGGACGCGGGCGCGAGTGGGCCGGGGTGG
>NZ_JBHVUQ010000242.1:0-9183 GCF_042884105.1 Streptomyces sp. NPDC058157 | reverse complement strand
CCAGGGTGGTGACGGCCAGGTAGCCGCGGGGCTCCGATCCGCCGTCGGGGTACGCGGCGCTCGCCCGGTCCGTCATCGGCGCCGCCGACAGGATCGCCTGGCCGAAGCCGCCCGGCCGCCAGGGCAGGCCGCCGCAGCGGTTCCAGTTGCGGAGGACGGTTCCGTACGCGACCCGGTAGGCCAGCCCGTAGACCTCGCGGAGGTAGGTGCGGATCTCCTCGACGTCCCGTACGCACGCCTCCTGCAGGCCGATGACCTGCGGCGCGGAGGCGGCGATCTCCTTGGCCCGGCCGAGGTTGCGCCCGCTCCCGCCGCAGGGATTGCAGATGTTCCACGTGGCGACCCGGTCCGGTACCACCTGCGCGGGGGCGTCGGCCGGCAGCCGGCCGGCCAGGGGGGCGCCGCCGCCCGGTGCGGCGCCGGGGCCCAGGAGCAGCAGCATCCCGACCGCGGCCATCGCGCCCGCGGCCCACCGCGCGCCCCTCTTCAGCACCATCGCCTCCCCGGAGTGGACCCACATGATCACACGGCGTCCTCGACTGACGATCGAGGTGCCGTCGGCCGATTTCGGCAACTGCGGCGAAGTGATGGGAACTTGGGCCACTCGTCAGTAACATCCGACCGGCCAGTAGCACTCCGTCCGAGAAGCCACACGCGAAAGGCTCTCCCGCATGCGCCGGTCCCTCCGCTCCGCCCCCGTCGCGCTCGCCGTGGCGGCCCTCCTGCTGGGTGTCCTGCCCGCCCAGGCCCAGGCCCGGTCGGGCAGCGCCCCCGACCGGGTCACCGTCGGGGGCCGTACCTTCATCGCCGACGGCCGAGGACGCGCGCTGCAGTGGCGCGGGTTCAACCTCGCCGACAAGAGCGGCCGGGGCCCCGACGCGTTCGCCGACATCCACGAGAGCGACCTCAGGGACATGTCGGCCCGGGGCTTCAACCTGGCGCGCCTGGCGTTCTTCTGGGACGACCTCGAACCCACCCCCGGCCACTACGACCGCGGTTACCTGGGCAGGATGCGGCGGATCCTCGACTGGGCCGACCGGTACCACGTCAAGGTCGTCCTCGACGCCCACCAGGACGTGTACGGGCCGCACTTCGGCTCCCGCGGCGTGCCCGACTGGGCCTCCCGCGACGACGGGCTGCCGTTCCACCCGGTGCCGGAGGACTGGTTCTCCGAGTACTTCGAGCCGTCCGTGCAGGCCGCCTTCGACCACCTGTACAAGGACGCCGACCTGCGCGCCGCGCACGCCCGGATGTGGATGACGGTCGCCTCCGCCCTGGGCGGGCACCCGGCGCTGCTCGGATACGACCTGATGAACGAGCCGTTCGCGAAGTTCCTCGAAGGTGAGGACCTGCCCGCCGCCGCGGGCCGTTTCGAGGCGGGCGAGCTCACCGAGATGTGGAACCGGCTCGCGCGGGCGGTCCGCCTGGTCGACCGCAGGTCGTGGGTGTTCGTCGAGCCCACCGTCATCGTCGGTCTCGGCGTCCCCACCCGGTTGGGCCGCATCGACGACCCGCACGCCGGGTACGCGCCGCACTTCTACGAGACCTCGATGGAGACCGGCGGCGACTACGACCCCGACGGCACCTTCATCCCCGCCTACGAGGCCGCGATCAGTGACTACCCCAGCCGCAACCGCATGCCGGTGATCGTCGGCGAGTGGGGCGGCAACCCGTACGTCCCGCACGCGGGCCGGTTCGTCACCGACATGACGGCCGCCCTGGACCGCTTCTCCAGCGGCTGGACGTGGTGGCAGTGGTGCAAGGGCGGCGGCTACTGCTTCCTCGACGGGACGGGCGCGGTGAAGCCCGAGGCGCGGCTCCTCGTGCAGCCGTACGCGCCGGCCGTCGCCGGTGACCCGCTGGGCTTCGCCTACGACCCCGCCACGCGGACGTACACCCTCACCTTCCGCACCCGTCACGGCGCCGAGGGTCCCACCCTGATCACCGTGCCCCGGGACACCTACCCGGCCGGCTACCGGGTCACGGTCGAGGGCGGGAAGGCCGGGTGGGACGGGCACGGGCAGACCGTCACGGTGGACACCCGCGGCAAGGCGGGTACCACGTACAAGGTGACGGTCGCCCCGAAGCAGCCCTGATCCGGCGCCCCCCGTGCGGCGCCCCCCGTGCCGCGCCCCGCGTGCCGCGCCCCGCGTGCGGCGCCCCGCCTCAGTCGAAGCGGCCGCTGCGCACCGGGCCCGAGGAGCGGATGCGGTCGCGCGGGCCGTCCGCCCACAGCCCGGCCGCGCGGGCCGCGAACGCCGCCAGCGCGGCGTCCGGGTCGGCCGGTGTCCGCCCGTCGCCCTCCGGCGCGGCGGGGTCGGCCGCCAGGATCGCCTCGGCCAGCTCCTCGGCCGACCGGCCGTCGGGCTCCGTGCGCTCCGGCCGGCCGTCCTCGGAGACCCGCAGGCCGGGCTCCCAGGGGGCGGTCACGCTCTGGACCAGCAGGGTGCAGACGTCCGCCGTCGCACCGGGCGTCTCGGTCCAGCAGGTGGCGTGCTCGAAGAGGATTTCGCCCGGGGCCCGTTCGGTCAGCGCGTGCACCGTGTCGGGGTCGCAGGCGGTCAGGTCGTACGCGACCACCAGCACGTCCGGGGTGCCCGGCCGGTAGGGGTGGGCCGGGAGGCCGAGCAGCCGGGCCGCCGCCAGGCCGAGCGCCCGGCTGCCGCGGTCCGGCAGCAGGCCGACGGAGGCGGGCTCGCGGCCGGTGGCGGCCAGGACCGTGCGCAGGCGCTCCAGGCCGTGGCGGCAGGAGTCGAGGTCGTCCTGGAGGAAGGCCCAGCGGCCGGTCATGCCCTGGTCGAAGCCGTGCGGGGAGAGGGTGAGGAGCAGACCGCCGGTCAGGGCGTGGTGCCAGCCGCGCAGGTCCTGGTCGCCGGCCGGCGGGAGGGCCGCGGCGCGGTCGAGCATCCGGCCGACGCGTCGGCCCGGCGCGACCCAGACGCCCTCGGGCTCCGACAGCCGGTCGAAGACCTGCCGGGCGGTGTCGGTCCGGCCGGCCATGAGGGCGTTGTAGACCGTCAGGTAGCGGTCCGGCCAGTCCTCCATGAGGGAGTCGTGTGCGTGCAGGAGCGCCAGGGCGTCGGTGTGCCGCTCGAGCTGCTCCAGCGCGGTCACCAGTTCGAGGAGCACCCGCCGGGGCGCGAGGCGCGTGCCGGCGCGCGGCTTGGCCTTGCGGCGGAAGAGGCCGGTGCGCTCGGGCTCGGGCGGGGGCGCCAGGCTCAGGCGCAGTGCCTCCCGGAGCGCGGGGACGGCCAGCGCGGGGATGCCGCGCTCGACACAGGCGTAGCCGAATCGGTACAGGCCCTCGGCCTCCGCGGGACGCGCCGCCAGGTCCGCCGAGGCCTCGGCGAGGTCCGTGAACCCGGCCCCTTCGGCCAGCCTGGCCACCAGCGGGGCGACCTCGGCGGACGCGAGCCCGTCGGCGGCGCGCCGCAGGGTCCGCATGGCCTCTTGGGGGTCGCCGGATTCGAGGAGTTCCCAGGCCTTGGACAGTTCGGTGCTCATGTGTCTCCGGTGATCGGGGGCGGAATCCCCTGGATGATCACCGGCACCCGGCCGTCCGGGCAACCCGATTTGCCCACGGCGCCCCGACCGGCTCCGCGGGGCGGGGTTCCCCCCGGCAGCGGTCAGTCCTTCTTGAGTTCCTGGGCGAGCATCACGAGGATGCCGCTGGGGCCGCGGACGTAGGTGAGCTTGTAGGTGTCCTCGTAGGTCGCCACCCCGCGGAGCGGGTGGCAGCCGTGGCGGGCCGCGGTCGCCAGGGCTTCGTCGATGTCGTCGACCGAGAAGGCGACGCGGTGCATGCCGATGTCGTGCGGGCGGGTGGGCCGGGTCTCGATCGCTTCGGGGTGGATGTACTCGAAGAGTTCGAGGCGGCCCTGGCCGTCCGGGGTCTGGAGCATCGCGATCTTGGCGTGGTTGCCGTCGAGGCCGACCGCGGTGTCCGTCCACTCGCCGCTGACGGTGTCCCGGCCGAGGACCGTCAGGCCGAGGTCGGTGAAGAACGCGATCGCCGCTTCCAGGTCGCGGACGGCGATGCCGACGTTCTCGAGTTTGATGGGCATGCGGCGCATGCTATCGAGCCCGTGCCCCGGCCGGTGGCCGGCCGGCGGCCGCCAGGACGAAGGCGTGGCCCGCCGGGTCGGCGTAGCGGCGGTGGGTGGTCCGGCCGGCGGGGTCGGCCGTGGGGGTGTCCACCGCCAGCGGGCGGGCTCCCAGGGCCACGGCTTCGCGTTCCGCTTCGTCGAGGGCGTCCGGCTCGACGAGGATGCGCAGGTGCGGCTGTTCGGGGCCGTCGGGGAGCGGCCAGCTGGGCGGTACGCGGTCGGGGTCCCGCCGGATGCCGAGCACGGTGCCCGAGGGGCCGGCCACGAGGAGGAGGTCGGGGTCGCCCCCGGCCGGGGCGGTCCGGGCGCCCAGCAGGGAGGCGTAGAAGCGGGCCAGCGCTTCGGGCTCGGCGCAGTCCAGTACGAGCACGCTTGTCTTGGGTACGGTCATGGACCTCGTGTGCCCTGCGCGGCCGTACGTACACGCGGCTCCCCGGGGTCCGCCGGGGAGCCGTCGCCGTGCGGGTCAGGGCCGTCGGTCGCGGTGGGCCGTGCGGCGCTGGGTGTCGGTGTTCGGGGTGAGGGCGTCGCCGGCCTCGCCGTCGTGGCTGCCGGGCATGACCGCGTCCTCGGCCTCCTCGCGGGCCTTGCGGTCGCCGCTCTCCCCCACGGCCTTCGAGGGAGGGGTGCTCCGGGGGTGCTCGCCGTGCTCGTCGTGCTTGCCGTGCTCGTCGTGCTTGCCGTGCTTGCCGTGCTTGCCGTGCTCGTTCACGTGCTGCTCCTCGTGCCGGGTCAGAAGGGGCCGCCGAACGGGGTGCCCGGGAGGTAGTAGTAGGCGGCCAGTTCGTCGTGGTAGTCGGGGTTGTCGAGGTGCTTCTCGCGGTGGAACTCGGGGGCGTTCTTGATCTGCTCCTTGGTCCGGTCCACGTGGATCCTCTCCTCGTCCACGTCGATGCGCGAGATGGTGCCGGCGGGCAGGAGGACCTCCTTGCCGAAGATCCACACCCCGGTGTCGACCACGATCCAGGCGGCGCCGGCCTCCTCCGAGTGCCGGTCGACCTTGCCGATGCCGCCGTCGGTGGCCTCGACCTTGAAGCCGCGGAGGTCGATGCCCTGCGGCCGGGCGGTCGTCTCGTCGTAGTTCCAGACGTTCTCGGTCATGGCGGGTGTTCCTTCCGGTGGGCCGGCTTGCTCTCCCTTCCCGGGTGCCCCGTGCGGCGGGTCTCACACAGGCCGGGGGTCCGGGGCGGTGAGGGCGGTCAGGATCCGGTCCGGGGTCAGGGGCAGGTCGCGCAGGCGGCGGCCGGTGGCCCGGCTCACGGCGTTGCCGATGGCCGCCGCCGCTCCGACGATGCCGATCTCGCCGATGCCCTTGCTGCCCATCGGGTTGAGGTGCTTGTCGTGTTCGTCGATCCAGTGGGCCTCGACGGCGGGCACGTCGGCGTTGACCGGTACGTGGTAGGCGGCCAGGTCGCGTTCCGCGAAGTCGCCGAACACCGGGTCCAGGGTGCTGTGTTCGGTCAGGGCCATGCCCAGCCCCATCACCATGCCCCCGATGAACTGCGAGCGGGCCGTGCGCGGGTTGAGGATGCGGCCGGCCGCGAAGACACCGAGGAGCCGACGCACCCGCACCTCGCCGGTGACCGTGTCGGCCTGGACCTCCGCGAAGTGGGCGCCGAACGCGTGGCGTGCGTACGGGGACTTCTGTTTGGCCGACTGGGTGGTGTCGGCGGACGCGGAGAGCCCCGTGCCGGGCAGCGGGCCGTGGTGGCGGGCCAGCCGGTCGATCAGGGCGGTGCAGGCGTCGTGGACCGCCCAGCCCCAGGAGGCCGTCCCGGTGGAGCCGCCGGCGACGGGGCCGGGAGGCAGGGCGCTGTTGCCGAGGGACAGCGAGACGGCGTCGAGCGGGACGCCCAGGGCGTCGGCGGCGATCTGGGAGAGCACGGTACGGGCGCCGGTGCCGATGTCGGTGGCGTTGACCTCGACCAGGTAGGTCCCGTCGGGGCGGGCGTGGGCCCGGGCGCCGGCCGGGGCGATGTACACGGGGTAGGTGGCGGCGGCCACGCCGCTGCCGATGAGGAGCGCCCCCTCCCGCCGGGGCGCCCGCCGGTCGGCCCAGCCGAAGCGGGTCGCGCCCTCGCGCAGGCACTCCACGAGGTGGCGGCTGCTGAAGGGGCGGCCGCTGTCGGGCTCGGTGGCCGGGTCGTTGCGCACGCGGAGCTCGACGGGGTCCATGCCGAGCGCGTCGGCCAGTTCGTCCATGGCCGATTCCAGGGCGTACATGCCAGGGGTCTCGCCGGGGGCGCGCATCCAGGAGGGGGTGGGCACGTCGAGGGCGGCGACGCGGTGGGTGGTGCGGCTGTCCCGGACCGCATACATCACCCGGGCGGGGACGGCGGCCTGCTCGACGAACTCGCGCACCCGCGAGGTGTGCGTGAGGACCTCGTGGGAGAGGGAGGTGAGGGTGCCGTCGGGGCGGGCGCCGAGGCGGAGGCGGTGCAGGGTGGGGGCGCGGTGTCCGACGGTGGCGGCCATGTGCTGCCGGGGCAGGGCCACGGTGACGGGGCGTCCGCAGTGCCGGCTGGCCATGACGGCGAGGACGAGGTGGGGCCGGGGGGTGCCCTTGGAGCCGAAGCCGCCGCCCACGTGTTCGGCCAGGACGGTGATCCGGTCCTCCGCCAGCCCGAACAGCCCGGCCAGCACGGCGCGCACCACGGTGGTGCCCTGGCAGGAGTCGTACACGGTGAGCCGGCCGCGTCCGGAGTCCCAGTCGGCGGTGGCGGCGTGGGGTTCCATCGCGTGGTTGTGCAGGGGCGGCACCGAGTAGCGCACGTCGACGCGTACCGGGGCGGCGTCGAACGCCGCGTCCGGGTCGCCGTGTTCGCGGTGGGCGGGGTAGCCGCCGTTGACCTCCTCGGGGGTGTACAGGCCGGGGTGTCCCTCGCGCAGGGTCACGTCGTGGGGCTCCGGCTCGTAGCCGACGCGCACCGCGTCGGCCGCGGCCCGGGCGCCCTCCAGGGTGTCGGCGACGGCCAGCGCCACGTACCAGCCGCGGTGCGGTACCCGAAGGTCCTGGAGGAGTTGGAGGGTGGGGTCGTCGGAGGGGCCCAGGCGGGGGGCGTCGTAGGGGGTGAGGACGCCGAGGACCCCGGGGAGGGCGAGGGCGGCGGCGGTGTCGACGGAGGTGATCCGGCCGCGGGCGACGGTCGCGGGCACCGGCCAGGCGTAGGCGCGCCGGGGCAGGTCCTGTTCGGCGGCGTAGCGGGCGGTGCCGGTCACCTTGTCGCGGGCTTCGCGCCGGGGGACGGGCGTGCCGAGGGTGGCCGGGGCGGTGGGGGCGGAGGTGTCGAGGGTGGCGGAGGTGGGGCTCATGGTGTTCCTGTCCTGGTCGGCGGCGCCGCCGGCTCACGCGGTGGCGGGGGGACCGGGGTGCGTGCCGGCGAGGGCGGCGATGGTGTCGCAGGCGAGGTTGCGGGCGAGGGGGATCTTGTACGCGTTGTCGCGCAGGGGCTGCGCCCGTCCGAGTTCCGCGTCGACGGCCGCGCGGACGGTGTCGGGGTGCGGCTCGGCTCCGGTGAGCCGGGCCTCGGCGGTGGTGGCCCGCCAGGGCCGGGGGGCGAGGCCGCCGAAGGCCAGGGCGACGCTGCGGACGCGGCCGTCGCCCGGATCGAGGTCGAGGACGACGGCGACGGAGGCGAGGGCGAAGGCGTAGGAGGCGCGGTCGCGGGCCTTGCGGTAGAGCGAGCGGGAGCCGGGCGCCGGGGCGGGCAGGAGGACGGCGGTGACGATCTCGCCGGGGCGGACGACGGTGTCCTGTTCGGGGTGGTCGGCGGGCAGCCGGTGCAGTTCGGCGGCCGCGACGGTGCGGGTGCCGTCGGGTCCGCCGTACAGCTCGACCCGGGCGTCCAGCGCGGCGAGGGCGACGGCCATGTCGGAGGGGTGGGTGGCGATGCAGTGGGCGGAGTGTCCGAGTACCGCGTGGTCGCGGTGGATCGCCTCGCGGGCCGCGCAGCCGCTGCCGGGTTCGCGCTTGTTGCAGGGCTTGGCGAGGTCCTGGAAGTAGGCGCAGCGGGTGCGCTGGAGCAGGTTGCCGCCGGTGGTGGCGACGTTGCGCAGCTGGCCGGAGGCGCCGGCCAGGAGGGCCTGGGCGAGGACCGGGTGGCGGGCGCGCACCCGTGGGTCGGCGGCGAGGTCGCTGTTGCGGACGGTGGCGCCGACGCGCAGGCCGCCGTCGGGGAGTTCGGTGATGTCGTCCAGGGGGAGGCGGGAGAGGTCGATGAGGGTGGTGGGGGTCTCGACGCCCAGTTTCATCAGGTCCACGAGGTTGGTGCCGCCGGCGAGGTAGCGGGCGCCGGGGTGCGCGGCGTGGGCCTCGGCGGCCTCGCGGAGGCTGGTGGCGCGGACGTAGGCGAAGGGCTTCATGCGGGTACCTCCGCTCCGGTGGCGGTGGCCGCGGCGTCCGTGCCCGCTTCGGCCACGGCCCGGACGATCGCGGGGTAGGCGCCGCAGCGGCACAGGTTCCCGCTGAGCCGTTCCCGGATCTCCGGCGCGGTCAGGGTGACGGGTCCTTCCCCGGGAGCGGGGGCGGTGACCTGCGAGGGGTGTCCCGCGGCGGCTTCGCGGAGCGCGCCGACGGCGGAGCAGAGCTGGCCGGGGGTGCAGTAGCCGCACTGGAAGGCGTCGTGTGCGATGAAGGCGCGCTGGAGGGGGTGGAGGGAGCCGTCGGGTGCGGCGAGGCCTTCGACGGTGGTGACGGCGCGGCCGTCGAGGGCGACGGCGAGCAGCAGGCAGCCGTTGGCGCGCCGGCCGTCGACGAGGACGGTGCAGGCGCCGCACTGCCCGTGGTCGCACCCCTTCTTGGAGCCGGTCAGGCCCAGGTGCTCGCGCAGGGCGTCGAGGAGGGTGACGCGGTGGTCCAGGTCGAGGTCGCGGCGGACACCGTTGACGTACAGGCTCACGCGGGAGCGCGTCCCGCCGGCGGCCGCGTCGTCCGGGGCGGCGGGTGCGGGGCCTGGTGCGGGCGGGTCGGTTGCGTGGGCCACGGCGAGCTCCCTTGTCGTCCGTCGGGGGGAGGGACCTCCGTCCCGCCGCCCAGCCTGGCCTCTCGGGGGCCCGCGCACCCCCCACGCGCCCGGGG
>NZ_JBHVUQ010000241.1:0-9206 GCF_042884105.1 Streptomyces sp. NPDC058157 | reverse complement strand
AGCAGACTCGGCCAGTCCGCCGCCCGCCGGGGGGCATTTGGGCACGCCCCTGCCCCCAGTCATCCAGCCGTGCCGCCGGGAGCCCCGCACACCGTGGGTCTCCGGGGCTCCCGGGGCTCCTCGGGGGGCTGTGCCGCCCCCGGTGGCGTCCGCGCGGCTCAGCCCTCGGCCGGGGTGAGGCGCAGGGAGATGCTGTTGATGCAGTAGCGCTGGTCCGTGGGGGTCGGGTAGCCCTCGCCCTCGAAGACGTGGCCCAGGTGGGAGCCGCACTTCGCGCAGAGGACCTCCGTGCGGACCATGCCGTGGGAGGTGTCCGCCTTCAGTTCCACCGCCTCGGTGTCCTTCGGGTCGAAGAAGGACGGCCAGCCGCAGTGGGACTCGAACTTCTCCGTGGAGCGGAACAGTTCCGCGCCGCAGCCGCGGCAGGAGTAGACGCCCTCCGTCTTGGTGTCCGTGTACTCGCCGCGGAAGGCCGGCTCGGTGCCCGCGAGGCGGAGCACCTGGTACTCGGACGGGGTCAGCTCCGCCTGCCACTGCTCGTCCGTCTTCTGGACCTCGTACGCCATGACGCTTCCGCTCCCTCGGTTCCTCAGCTGGACAGGCGGGCGAGGATCTGGGGTCCCAGGTCCGTGACGTCGCCCGCGCCCATGGTGAGAACGAGATCACCGGGCTTGGCCATTCCCGCGATCACGTCGGCGACGGCGGCCTTGTCGTGCTCGGGGGTGACGTCGGCGCCGGCGGCGCGGGCGGCGGCGATGATGATCTCGCTGGTCACGCCGGGGACCGGGTCCTCGCGGGCCGGGTAGATGTCGAGGACGACGGAGGCGTCGGCGAGGGCGAGGGACCGGCCCATCTCGGTGCCGAGCTCCTGGGTGCGGGAGAAGAGGTGCGGCTGGAAGACGACCAGGATGCGGGAGTCTCCGGCGGCCCCGCGGATGGCCTCCAGGTCGGCGGTCATCTCGGTGGGGTGGTGCGCGTAGGAGTCGATGACCTGGACGCCGGCCGCCTCGCCCTTGAGCTGGAGGCGGCGCTTGACGCCGGTGTACTTGCCGAGGGCGGAGGCCAGGTTGTGCGCCGGGATGCCGAGGGCGACGCCGGCGGCGAGGGCGGCGACGGCGTTGTGCGCGTAGTGGCGGCCGGGCACGGAGACGGTGAAGGTGAGCGGGCGGCCGCCGAGCACCACGGTGACCTCGCTGGTCAGGCCGCGGGGGGTGATCTTGGTGATGCGGACGTCGGCGTCCTCGGCCTCGCCGTACGTGACGACGTCCAGGCCCTCGCGGTCCGCGACGCGGCGGGCGATCTCGGCGGCGCCGGCCTGGCCGTGGGCGACGACGAGGGTGCCGCCGGGGACGACCTTGCCGACGAAGGTCTCGAAGGACTCGTAGATCTCTTCCATCGAGGCGTAGTTCGCGTGGTGGTCGAGCTCCGCGTTGAGGATGATCGCGACCTGCGGGGCGTACTTGTGGAAGCTGCGGTCGCTCTCGTCCGCCTCGGCCACGAAGATGTCGCCCTCGCCGTGGTGGGCGTTGGAGCCGGGGGCGTCCAGGTCGCCGCCGATGGCGTAGGAGGGGTCCAGGCCCAGGGCGGAGAGGGAGACCGCCAGCATGGACGTGGTGGTGGTCTTGCCGTGGGTGCCGGCGACCGCGATCGGGCGCAGGCCGTCCATCAGGGCGGCGAGGGCGTCGGAGCGGTGCACGACGGGGATGCCGAGCTCGGCGGCGCGGGCCAGCTCCGGGTTGTCGGCGCGGATGGCGCTGGAGACGACCACGCAGGTGGATGCGGGGGCGAGGTGGTCGGCGGCGTGCCCGATGTGGACGGTGGCGCCGTGGGCGCGCAGCGCGTCGGCGGTCTCGGAGTCACGGGCGTCGCTGCCGGCCACCTGCGCGCCGCGCTGGGCGAGGATCTTCGCGATGCCGGACATGCCGGCGCCGCCGATGCCGATGAAGTGGGGCCGTTCCATCGCGGTCGGCAGGCCGGGCTTCATTCAGGTCGCTCCAGGATCGAGTGCGGGGCCCGCCGGGGCGGGCCCGCGGGGTGTGTCCGCCCCAGCCTATTCGTTGTGGGCGAATAGCTTGAGCACCGGAACCCCGACCTTGTGCCGGGCGCGGGAGGCCCAGTCCCGGTGGAAGAACTCCTCGACGAAGTGGGGGGCGGTCAGGACGATCACCTCGTCGGCGCCGGTTTCGTCCACGACGTCCTTGAGGTGGTCGAGGGGGTGTTTCTCGACGATCTGGCCGACGGCCTTGGCGCCCTTCTTGCGCAGGGCGGCCAGGGAGTGTTCGAGCGCCTGCCCGGCGGGGCCCCGGGCGGCCTCGCCCTCGGGTACGTCGGCCTCGCGGAGGGCTTCGGGGAGCTCGCCGAGCGCTACGTCGTCGATGGCGCGGAGCAGTCGGTCCTGGTCGCCCCTGGGTTGCATCAGGACGACGAAGGAGACGGGGTCGTCTCCGTGCAGGGTGGTGACGAAGTCCACGTCCACCGTGGTCAGCGGCTGCTCGATCATCAATACGCTCGTGAACACGGACGCCCTCTCCTTCATGCGCCGAGGCCGGTCGGCCGGCCCCTGCGGAAACCATCCTGCCCCGCTGTGGCGCGGGGCGTGCGCAGGTATACGTGCCCAGCTACGTACCCGTCGGAAGCTAAGCGGAACGCGAAATTCCGCTCCCTTGTCAGATCCGACGGTAGCTCGTGAAGAGGAACCCGGCCTCTTCCAGCACGGAGGCCGGCGCGAGCCGGTGCGGAACCGTGACGGAGGGCCCGCCGGCGATCCGCTGGGCGTCGCCCGCGGTGAGCATCGGGGCGACCGTCAGGCACAGCTCGTCCAGCACGTCGGCGGCCACGAACTGCCCCAGCAGCCGCGGCCCGCCCTCGGTGAGCTGGCGGCCCAGCCCCCGCGCGGCCAGCTCCCGTACGGCCCGGGCCGGGTCCACGGCCGCGCCGTCGCCCGCCACCACGACCCGGGCCCCGGCCGCCGTCGCCTCGGCGACCCGGTCGGAGGGGGCCCCGGCGCCGGTCAGCAGCAGGGTGGGCACCAGGGGGGAGGTGAACAGCGGCAGGGTGAAGTCCAGGTCCAGGCTCGCGCTGACCACGGCGATGGCCGGGGCGGGCCCCTGCCCGGCGGCCGCACGGCGGGCCGCGAAGGCCTCACGGGCCCGGGCCGGGCGGTAACCCTCCTGGCGAACCGTTTCCGCGCCGGCGATCACCACGTCGGCCAGGGCCCGCAGGGTACCGAAGATCCGCATGTCCGTCTCGCCGGAAATGGGCTGCGAGCGCCCCTCGTGCTGGGCGGCGCCGTCCAGGGTCGACACCATGTTCGCCCGCAGCCAGTGCGCCCCGGGGGCCAGCTCGGGGTAGGCGTACGCCTCCGCCAGCTCGTCCAGCGACCACTCGCGGTCGGCCGTGGCCCCGGAGGGCGCGGGTGTCTGATCGGTCACAGGGAACAGGCGTCGCATCGGTGCAGTGTGACACGCCCCGTAGAGTTAAGAGCTGTGTCAACATCACTCTCCACCTCCGGTCCTGCCTCCGGGCAGCCCCCGATAGCCGACGCGGGCCCGCTGGCCCTGTGCGCCCGCGAGCCGCGCGTGCCCGCCGAACGGCTGGTGGCCGAGATGGTCCCGCCGCCGCGCTTCGACTCGGTGCGCTTCGACACCTACAACCCGGACCCGGCCCAGCCGAGCCAGGCCGAGGCCGTCACCGTGCTGAGCGGGTTCGCCGCCGGACTCGGCGGGGCTCACGCCAGCGGCGCGGGCAAGCGCAAGTGGTTCCAGAAGAAGGCGCCCGCCCCGGCCGCCGGCCCGCGCGGGGTCTACCTCGACGGCGGCTACGGCGTCGGCAAGACCCACCTGCTGGCCTCCCTCTGGCACGCCACCCCGGCCGAGCCCGCGCTCAAGGCCTTCGGCACCTTCGTGGAGCTGACCAACCTGGTCGGCGCGCTCGGCTTCCAGCAGACCGTGCAGACCCTGGGCGGGCACCGGCTGCTGTGCATCGACGAGTTCGAGCTGGACGACCCGGGCGACACCGTGCTGGTGTCCTCCCTGCTCAGCCGTCTGGTCGAGCAGGGCGTGGCGCTGGCCGCCACCTCCAACACGCTGCCCGGCAAGCTCGGCGAGGGCCGCTTCGCCGCCGCCGACTTCCTGCGGGAGATCCAGGGGCTGTCCGCGCACTTCCGGCCGCTGCGCATCGACGGCCAGGACTACCGCCACCGCGGTCTGCCCGAGGCCCCGGCACCCTTCTCGGACGAGCAGGTCGCCAAGGCCGCGTACGCGACCCCCGGCGCGAGCCTCGACGACTTCCCGGGCCTGCTGGACCACCTGGCCAAGGTCCACCCGAGCCGTTACGGCGCGCTCACGGACGGGATCGCCGCGGTCTGCCTGACCGACGTCGTCCCGGTGCCGGACCAGTCGACGGCGCTGCGCCTGGTGGTGCTGGCCGACCGGCTGTACGACCGCGAGGTGCCGGTCCTGGCCTCGGGCGTGCCCTTCGACAAGCTGTTCAGTGAAGAAATGCTCAACGGTGGTTATCGGAAGAAGTACTTCCGAGCCATATCACGGCTCACCGCGCTCGCCCGCGACGCAAAACCCCTGGTCTCCCAGTAGGTTGGGCACGGCCGGGACGCCTTTCGCGGCCCGGCCGTATCCGCTTTCCATGAAGGGACCCGCCATGGCCACCACGCGCACCTCGCACACCGTCTGGGAAGGCAACCTGCTCAAGGGCGCCGGCACCGTCTCCCTCGACTCCTCGGGCCGGGGCTCGTTCGAGGTCTCCTGGCCCTCGCGCGCCGAGGCCGCCAACGGCAAGACCAGCCCCGAGGAGCTGATCGCCGCCGCACACTCCAGCTGCTACTCGATGGCGCTCTCGCACGGCCTCGACGGTGCGGGCACCCCGCCCACCCGCGTGGAGACCAAGGCCGACGTCACCTTCCAGCCCGGTGAGGGCATCACCGGCATCCACCTGACGGTGCGCGCCGAGGTCCCCGGCCTGGACGCGGAGGGCTTCGCCGCCGCCGCCGAGGACGCGAAGAAGAACTGCCCGGTCAGCCAGGCCCTGGCCGGTACGACGATCACCCTGAGCGCCGAGCTCGTCTGATCCTCCTGCGCCGTCACCGCCACCGGGCCCCCGCGCGTACGCCGCGCCGGGGCCCGGTGGGGTGACGGGGACCCCGGCGCGCACGCGTCGCGGGGACGGCGGGGGCCCGGCGTGGTACCACGGGCCGGTCACATCTCCAGCCACGCACCGGGGAGTTGCCGATGTCCGTCTCCCGACGCAGTCTGCTCGCGGCCGGCGCGGTCGCCTTCAGCGGCGCCCTCGGTCCGCTGTTCGCCTCCGGCGGCGCCCGGGCCTCGGCCCGGGGGTACGGACCGCTCCTGCCCGACCCCGGCGGGCTGCTCGACCTGCCGGCCGGCTTCTCGTACCGGGTGCTCTCGCGGACCGGGGACCCGCTGCGCTCCGGGGAGGGCAGGGTACCGTCCCACTGCGACGGCATGGCCGCCTTCGGCGCGGGCGGCGGCCGGGTGCGCCTGGTGCGCAACCACGAGAACCGGGCCGACGCCGCGCTGCGCGTCCCCGCCGTGGACGGGCTGACGTACGACCCCGGGGCCCTGGGCGGCTGCACCGCCCTGGAGCTGGACCCCGGCGGCCGGGTCACCGCCGAGCGGGTCGCCCTGGCCGGGACGGCCGTCAACTGCGCGGGGGGCCGCACCCCCTGGAACACCTGGCTGAGCTGCGAGGAGACCGAGGACCGGGCCGGTACCTCCGGGTACGCCCGCGACCACGGGTACGTCTTCGAGGTCGACCCCGCCGACCCGCACCGCCTCGGCGCCGTCCCGCTGACCGCGCTGGGCCGCTTCGCCCACGAGGCCGTGGCCGTGGACCCGTACCGGGGCGTGGTCTACGAGACCGAGGACGCCTTCGTCAGGCCCTTCGGCCTCTTCTACCGCTTCCTGCCCGCGCGCCCGCTCGGCGGTCCCGGCTCGCTGCGGGCCGGCGGCGTGCTGGAGGCCCTGCGCGTGCCCGGGGTGCCCGACCTGGCGGTGGTGGACCATCCGGGGGCGGAGTTCCCGGTGGAGTGGGTGCCCGTCCCGGACCCCTCGGCGGCCGGGACCCCGGTCCGCCTGCAGGACTTCGGCCCGGGCGGGATCACCCACGCCCAGAAGCTGGAGGGCTGCTACTGGGGCGGCACGGGGGTGTACTTCGTCTCCAGTTACGCGCGCGGCTCCGAGGGCGCCGGTGCCGACCACCACGGGCAGGTCTGGCACTACGACCCGGCGCGCGCCCGGCTCCGGCTGGAGGTGCGCTTCGGCCCGGCCGCCGACACCCGCCTTCCGGGGGACTCCCCCGACAACATCTGCCTGGCCCCGGACGGGGGGCTGATGGTGTGCGAGGACGGCGGCGGGGACCAGTACGTCTTCGGGGTGACCCCGGCCGGGGAGGTCTACCCGGTGGCGCGCAACGCCCAGGACGTCGGGAAGCCCGGTGCCCCCGCGTGGGGGGAGTTCGCGGGGGTCACCTTCTCGCCCGACCGCCGGACGATGTACGTCAACGCGTACACGCCCGGGACCACGTTCGCGGTGACCGGACCGTGGCGCTGACGCCGTGAGCCGGGGAGACGGCCGCGGGGCCGGGAAGGCCGGCGGGACCCCGCTGCGGGAGCTGCTGCGGGTCGGGGGCGGGGGCGCCGGCCGGGTCGGCCTCGGGGCGTACGACAGCTCCGCCCTCCCGGCCGGCCCGTCGGACAAGGCCGCCGGGCAGGCCGCGGCGGCCGCGCTGGCCGAGCCGCTGGCCGGCCTCCAGGAACGGCTGTACGCCGCCGCCACCGGCGGGGACCGCCGCCGCCTGCTGCTGGTCCTCCAGGGCATGGACACCTCCGGCAAGGGCGGCACGGTCAAGCACGTGGCGGGCCCGCTGAACCCGGCCGGCTGCCGCGTCACCTCGTTCAAGGCGCCCACCGCCGAGGAGCGGGAGCACCCCTTCCTGTGGCGGGTCGAGAGGGCGCTGCCCCGGCCGGGCGAGATCGGGATCTTCGACCGCTCGCACTACGAGGACGTGCTGATCGCCCGGGTCCGCGCGCTGGTGCCGCCGGAGGTCGTGGAGCGCCGGTACGAGGAGATCAACGCGTTCGAACGGGCGCTCGTCGAGGACGGGGTGACCGTGGTGAAGGTCTTCCTCCACATCGGCTTCGAGGAGCAGCGCGAACGGCTCCTGCGGCGGCTCGACCGTCCCGACAAGCACTGGAAGTTCGACCCGGGCGACATCGAGGAGCGCCGGCTGTGGCCGGCGTACCAGGAGGCGTACGAACGGGTGCTGGAGCGCTGCTCGACGGCGGAGGCGCCCTGGTACGTGGTCCCCGCGGACCGCAAGTGGTACCGGAACTGGGCGGTCGGCCGGCTGCTGCTGGAGCATCTGGAGGAGCTGGACCCGAGGTACCCGGCGGCCGCGTTCGACGTCGAGGCGTGCCGCGCCCGCCTGATTGCCGGATAGTCATATATTTTGCGTGAGTGACCCTTTCTGTACGCAAAGCCACCGTCGTGGGCGCCGTGGCCGCGCTCGGCGCCTTCCTGACGGGATGCGGGGCCGGTGCCGGTGCCCCCCAGGGCGCGGGCCAGGCCCGTCTGGGCACCCCCGCGGCCTCCGGCCCCGCCACCGCTTCCTCCCCCTCCGCGTCCGCCTCCTCCGCCTCCTCCGCCTCCCCGCAGGCCGGCACGCCCGGCCGGGTCCCGACCCTGGCGCCGGGGCCGGGAGGCCTGACGCCGGTCTTCGAACGGGCCCGGCAGCGGACCGAGAAGACCGTCGCCCTGACCTTCGACGCCGACATGACCTCCGACCAGGGGCCGCGCGCCGCCTCGGGCGAGCACTTCGACAACCCCGAGCTGATCGCGAGCCTGCGCCGGCTGAAGGTGCCGGCCACCGTCTTCATGACGGGCCGATGGGCGGAGGAGTACCCGGACCAGGCGAAGGCCATCGGCACCGACCCGAACTTCGAGATCGCCAACCACTCCTACAGCCACCACGCCTTCAAGTCCCCCTGCTACGGGCTGCCCGCGCTCGACGCGCCCGCCGCCCGGGCCGACGTGGACCGGGCCTTCGCCGCCTTCAAGAAGGCCGGGGCCGTCAACACCGTGCCGTACTTCCGCTTCCCCGGCGGCTGCTACGACGAGCAGGCGCTGCGCGCCCTCGCCCCCGCGAAGGTGACCGCCGTGCAGTGGGACGTGGTCAGCGGGGACGCGTTCGCCAAGGACCCCGACGCGGTGGCGGAGCAGGTGCTGGCCGGGGTGAAGCCGGGATCGGTGGTGGTCATGCACTGCACGCGCAGCGCGGCGCCGGTCACCGAGCAGGCCGTCGAGAAGGTCGTACCGGAGCTGCGCAAGCGGGGCTACCGGTTCGTGAAGGTGTCGGAGCTGATGGGGAAGTAGGGGAAGCAGGGGAAGCAGGGGACGGAGGAGAAGTAACGTTCCCTCAGCCCCGGCGGGCGGCCGCCGTGCAGGCCACCGCCCCGGCCGCCGCGGCCAGCAGCAGCGCCCCGGCCGACGCGCCCGGCGGGAGGGCCGGCTCGGGGGCGCCCGCCCGCGCGGCACCGATCAGCGCGGACACCGCGGCGCGGGCCGGGGAGACGGGCAGCACCCAGGCCAGCAGGGAGCCGAGGCCCGCGCCGAGGACGCCGAGGCCCCGCCCCGGGACCAGGGGCGGGCCGCACACCGCGCCCACGGCCGCCCCCGTCAGCGCGCAGACCGCGACGGCCACCGCCCCGCTGAGGGCCGCCCGGGCGGGGGCGTGCCCGGCGGGGTCGCCGACCAGCAGGGTGTAGGCCGTGGCGAGCAGCCCGGTGAGCAGGGCCGCGCCCAGGCCGGTCAGCAGGGCCGCCGCGTGCACCCGGGCCGGACCGGCCGCGGCGGCGGTGACGGCGCGGGCCGCCGGGGGCTCGGCGGTGGCGCAGACGCGGACCAGCCAGGCCGTCAGCGGGACCAGCCCGGCAGCGGCGTAGCCGAGGGAGTCCAGTGTCCGGTCGCCGGGCCGGATGCCGACGCCCATGAAGACGGCGTACACGGCGAAGGGGGCGAGCCAGCCCTGGGAGCGGAGCAGCAGCGCCCCCTGGTAGCGGAGCAGGGCGGTCACGGGAGTTCCTCCACGGAGCGGATGTGCCAGGGCGGCCGGGCGTCGAGCAGCTCGCGCAGCACGGCGTCCGAGCGGCCGGCGCCGACGGTCAGCAGGATCCC
>NZ_JBHVUQ010000240.1:0-9272 GCF_042884105.1 Streptomyces sp. NPDC058157 | reverse complement strand
ATGCAAAAGGTGACCCCAGGTGACTGACCTTCAGGCGAACAACAACGAGGAAAAGCTCCGCTACTTCCTCAAGCGGGTGTCCGCGGACCTCCACGACGCCCGCGAGCGGCTGCGCGACCTCGACGAGGCCCGGCACGAACCGATCGCCGTCGTCGCGACGAGCTGCCGCTTCCCCGGCGGGATCACCACCCCCGAGGAACTCTGGCGGTTCCTGGCCGAGGACGGCGACGCCATCACCGCCTTCCCCACGGACCGGGGCTGGGACCTGGAAGCGCTCTACGACCCCGACCCGGACACCCGGGGCACCAGCCACGTCCGCGAGGGCGGTTTCCTCGACGGCACGGGCCTCTTCGACGCCGGCCTCTTCGAGATCTCGCCCCGCGAGGCCCTCACCATGGACCCCCAGCAGCGGCTCCTCCTGGAATCCTGCTGGGAGACCTTCGAACGGGCCGGCATCGACCCCACGTCCCTCAAGGGCAGCCGGACCGGCGTGTTCACCGGCGTGATGTACCACGACCACTCCGCCCTGCTCCAGCAGGCCGTCGAGGACGTCGACGGCCACATCGGCACCGGCAGCGCCGCGAGCGTGGTCTCCGGCCGGGTGTCCTACACCTTCGGCCTCGAAGGCCCCGCCGTCACCGTCGACACCGCCTGCTCCTCCTCCCTCGTCGCCCTGCACCTGGCGGTCCGGGCCCTGCGCCAGGGCGAATGCGACCTGGCCCTCGCCGGCGGCGTGACCACCATGCTCACCCCCACCTCCTTCGTGGACTTCAGCCGCCAGCGCGGCCTCGCCGCCGACGGCCGGTGCAAGCCCTTCGCGGCCGCCGCCGACGGCACCGGCTGGGGCGAGGGCCTCGGCATGCTCCTGGTGGAACGCCTCTCCGACGCCCGCCGCAACGGCCACCCGGTCCTCGCCGTCGTCCGCGGCTCCGCCGTCAACCAGGACGGCGCCTCGAACGGCCTCACCGCCCCCAACGGCCCCGCCCAGCAGCGCGTCATCCGCCAGGCCCTCGCCGACGCCCGGCTGACCCCCGCCGACGTCGACGCCGTGGAGGCCCACGGAACGGGCACCACGCTCGGCGACCCCATCGAGGCCCAGGCCCTCCTCGCCACCTACGGCCAGGGCCGCCCGGCCGAGCGGCCCCTGTGGCTCGGCTCCCTCAAGTCGAACATCGGCCACACCCAGGCCGCCGCCGGCGTCGGCGGAGTGATCAAGATGGTCGAGGCCATGCGCCACGGCCTGCTCCCCAGGACCCTGCACGTGGACGCCCCGTCCCCGCACGTCGACTGGTCCTCGGGTGCCGTACGCCTGCTCACCGAACCCGTCCCGTGGACGGAGGGCGAACGGCCCCGCCGGGCCGCCGTCTCCTCGTTCGGGTTCAGCGGCACCAACGCCCACGTCGTCCTGGAGGAACCGCCGCACGAGCAGCCCGCCCCCGCGCCGCAAGCGCCGCCGGCCGACGGGCCCGGGTACACCCCCGTGCTGCTGTCCGGGAAGACCGGGGCCGCCCTGCGCGGGCAGGCCGCCCGCCTCCTGCGCCACACCGCCGACCACCCCGGGCACACACTCGCCGACCTCGGGCTGGCCACGGCCACCACCCGGGCCGCACTGGACCACCGCGCCGCGATCGTGGCCGCGGACCCCGCAGGACTGCGCCGGGCCCTGGACCTGCTGGCCCGCGGCGAGACCCCCGCCGACACCCCGGACACCAGCACCGCCACGGGCACGGTCCTGCCCCGCGGCCGCACCGCGTTCCTCTTCTCCGGCCAGGGCAGCCAGCGCCCCGGCATGGGGCGCGAACTGTACGCCGCGTTCCCCGTGTTCGCCGAGGCCTTCGACGCCGTCTGCGCCGCCCTGGACCCGCACCTCGAACACCCCCTCAAGGAGACGGTGTTCGCCGCCGCCCCCGGCGCGCTCGACCGGACGGCCGCCGCCCAGCCGGCCCTCTTCGCCCTCCAGGTCGCGCTGTTCCGGCTGGTGGAGTCCTGGGGCGTCCGCCCGGACCTGCTGGCCGGGCACTCGGTGGGCGAGCTCGCCGCCGCCCACGTCGCCGGGGTCTTCACCCTCCAGGACGCGGCCCGGCTGGTCGCCGCCCGGGCCCGGCTCATGCAGGCCCTGCCCGCCGGCGGGGTGATGACCGCCGTGGAGGCCTCCGAGCAGGAGGTACGGGAACTGCTGGCTGACGGGTACGCGGACCGGGCGGACGTCGCCGCCGTCAACGGGCCCTCGTCCGTGGTGGTCTCGGGCACCGCGCAGGCCGTCGCCGCGGTCGTCGCACCCCTCGTCGCCCGGGGCCGCAAGAGCCGGGAACTGCCGGTCTCCCACGCCTTCCACTCCCCGCTCGTGGAACCGATGCTGGACGGGTTCCGCCGGGCCTTCGACGGCGTGTCCCCCGCCGCCCCGGCCCTGCCCGTCGTCTCCACCCTGACCGGCCGCCCCGTGCCCGCCGAGGAACTGTGCTCCGCCGGGTACTGGGTGCGGCACGCCCGCGAGGCCGTGCGCTTCGCCGACGCCGTCGCCTCCCTGGCCGCCGAAGGCGCGGGCACCTTCCTGGAGATCGGCCCCGGCGGCGTCCTGACCGCCCTGGCCGCGGACCTCCTCGACCAGGACGCCGTCGTGGTCCCCGCCCTGCGCGCCGACCGGCCCGAGACCCTGGCCGTCACCGCCGCCCTCGCCCGCCTCCACGTCCACGGCACCCCCGTCGACTGGCCGGCCGTCTTCGCGGGCCGCGGCGCCCGCCCCGTGGAACTGCCCACCTACGCCTTCCAGCGCGAGGAGTACCGGCTCGAGACCCGGCCCGCCACCGGCGACCTCTCCGGCGCCGGCCTGAGCCCCGCCGACCACCCCCTCCTCGGCGCCGTCCTCACCCTGACCGACGGCGAGGGCCTCCTGCTCACCGGCCGCGTCTCGCTCGCCACCCACCCCTGGCTCGCCGACCACCGCGTCCTGGGCACCCCCCTGCTGCCGGGCACCGCCCTGGTCGAACTGGCCGTCCGCGCCGGGGACCAGGCCGGCTGCGGCCGGATCGAGCACCTCACCCTGGAGGCACCGCTCCCGCTGCCCCCGCAGGGCGGCGTGCGGCTCCAGGCCGTCGTGGACGCCGCCGACGCCCAGGGCCGGCGCGCCGTACGGATCTACTCCCAGCCCGACGAGACCCTCGCCGCCGACGCCTGGACCCGCCACGCCTCCGGCCTGCTCGCCGCCGCCCCCGCGGCCCTCCCGGACGCCTCCGCGCTCACCGCCTGGCCCCCGGCCGACGCCGAACCCGCCGACCCTGGGGCCCTCTACGACCGCATGACCGCCCTCGGCCTGGAGTACGGGCCCCTCTTCCGGGGCGTCCGCGCGGGCTGGCGGCGCGGCGCGGAACTCTTCGCCGAGATCGCCCTTCCCGACGGCACCGCCACCACCGGCTTCGGACTGCACCCCGCCCTCTTCGACGCCGCCCTCCACACCGCCGCCCTCGGCGACACCGGCCCGCACGACGGACCCCGCATCCCCTTCGAATGGAACGGGGTCACCCTGTACGCGACCGGGGCCGGCACGCTCAGGCTCCGCCTGGCACCCGCACCGGACGCGGAGGGCGCCGTCACCCTGCTCCTCGCGGACGCCACGGGGCGCCCCGTGCTCTCCGTGGACTCCCTCGTGCTGCGCCCCGTGGCGGCCGGGCAGCTGGCCGCCGCGGCGGGCACCGGCGGCGCGGGGCTGTTCCGGACGCGGTGGACCCCCGCCGCGGAGGGCGCCGAGCCCACCCCGGTCACCCTGCTCGACTCGCTCGCCGTCCTGCGCGCCGGGGACGCGCCGGTACCGGCCGTGGTGGCCGTGGCCGTCACGGCGCCGGCCGAGGGCGACGTCCCCCGGGCCGGCCGGCCCGCCGGGGCCGCCGGGGCCGCCCTCGCCCTCGTCCAGGAGTGGCTCGCGGACGCCCGCTCCACCGACTCCCGGCTGCTGGTCCTCACCCGGGGCGCCGTCCCCACCGGCCCGGCGGAGGACGCCGACCCCGCCCAGGCCGCCGTCTGGGGGCTCGTCCGCTCGGCGCAGTCCGAGAACCCGGGCCGCTTCCTCCTCGTCGACACGGAACCCGGCGCGGACCCGGACCCCGCCCTGCTCGCCGCCGCTGCCGCCACGGGCGAACCGCAGCTGGCCCTGCGCGCGGGGACCCTCCTCGCGCCCCGCCTGGTACGCGCCGACGCCCCGGCGCAGGAGAGCCCCGCCCCGGCGTTCCCCCCGCACGGCACCGTCCTGGTCACCGGCGCCTCCGGCACGCTCGGCCGCCTGGTCGCCCGCCACCTCGTCACCCGGCACGGCGTCCGCAGGCTCCTCCTGGTCAGCCGCCGCGGCCCCGACGCGCCCGGCGCGCGGGAGCTCGCGGCCGAACTCACCGCCCACGGAGCCGTGGTGTCCACCGCTGCCTGCGACGTCGCCGACCGGCCGGCGCTCGCCGCCCTGCTGGCGGACCTCCCCGCCGCCCACCCGCTGACCGCCGTCGTCCACGCGGCGGGCGTCACCGACGACGGCGTGCTGCCGGCCCTCACCCCGCAGCGGATCCGGCGCGTGTTCGCCCCCAAGGTCGAGGGCGCGCTCCACCTCCACGACCTCACCCGCGACCTGGACCTCTCCGCCTTCGTCCTGTTCTCCTCGGCCGCCGGCGTCTTCGGCAACCCCGGCCAGGCCAACTACGCCGCCGCCAACGCCGCCCTGGACGCCCTCGCCCAGCACCGCCGCGCGGCCGGCCTGCCCGCGCTCTCCCTGGCCTGGGGCCTGTGGGCGAGCAGCAGCACCCTCACCGCGGCCCTCGCCGAGGCCGACCAGCGCCGCATCGGCCGCTCCGGACTCCTCGCCCTGGAGACGGACGAGGGCCTCGCGCTCCTCGACCGGGCACTGGAAGCCGCCCACCCCCTCCTCGTACCCGTCCGCTGGGACCTGCCCGTCCTGCGCGAGCAGGCCCGTACGGGCACCCTGCCCGCCCTGCTGCGCACCCTGGTCCCCGCCCCCGCACGCCGCACCGGGGCCGCCACGGGCGCCGCGCCCGACAGCGTCCGCAGCGCGCTGGCCCACCGGCTGGACGCCCTCCCCGAAGCCGGTCGCACCGCCCTGCTGTCGGACCTCGTCCGCACCCACGCGGCCGCCGTACTGGGCCACGGCCGCCCCGAATCCGTCCGGCCCGGCCAGGCCTTCCGCGAGCTCGGCTTCGACTCGCTGACCGCCGTCGAACTCCGCAACCGCCTCGCCTCCGCGACCGGCGTGCGCCTCCCCGCCGGCCTGGTCTTCGACCACCCCACCCCCGACGACGACGCCCGCCACCACCACCACAGGATCACCGACGCCCCCCGGCCTGCGGCCACCGGCCGCCCGGCCGCCACCGGGACGGCCACCGACGAACCCGTGGCCATCGTCGCCATGGGCTGCCGCTACCCCGGCGGGGTGCGGTCCCCCGAAGACCTGTGGCGGCTGCTCACCGCGGGCACCGACGCCATCGGCGGCTTCCCCGAGGACCGCGGCTGGGACCTCGACCTGCTCTCCGCGAGCGGCGGCGCCACCGGATCCAGCAGCACCCTGCGGGGCGGATTCCTCTACGACGCCGGCGACTTCGACGCCGCCTTCTTCGGCATCTCCCCCCGCGAGGCCCTCGCGATGGACCCCCAGCAGCGGCTGCTGCTGGAAACCTCCTGGGAGGTCTTCGAACGCGCCGGCATCGACCCGGCCACCCTGCGCGGCTCCCGCACCGGGGTGTTCACCGGCGTCATGTACCACGACTACGCCTCCTCCCTCCAGACGGTGCCCGAAGGGGTCGAGGGCTTCCTCGGCACCGGCAACTCGGGCAGCGTCATCTCGGGCCGGCTCTCCTACACCTTCGGCCTGGAGGGCCCCGCCGTCACCGTCGACACGGCCTGCTCCTCCTCCCTCGTCGCCCTGCACCTGGCCGTCCAGGCCCTGCGCCAGGGCGAGTGCCGGCTGGCCCTGGCGGGCGGCGTCACCGTGATGGCCGGGCCCGGCGCCTTCGTGGAGTTCAGCCGCCAGCGCGGGCTGGCCGCCGACGGCCGCTGCAAGGCCTTCTCCGCCGCCGCCGACGGCACCGGCTGGGCGGAAGGCGTGGGCGTACTGCTGGTGGAACGGCTCTCGGACGCCCTGCGCGACGGACACCCCGTCCTCGCCGTCGTCCGGGGGAGCGCGGTCAACCAGGACGGCGCCTCCAACGGCCTGACCGCCCCCAACGGGCCGGCGCAGGAACGCGTCATCGAGCAGGCCCTGGCGAACGCCCGGCTCGCGACGGCGGACGTGGACGCGGTGGAGGCGCACGGCACGGGCACCCGGCTCGGCGACCCGATCGAGGCCCAGGCCCTCCTCGCGACCTACGGGCAGGACCGGCCGGACGACCGGCCGCTGTGGCTGGGCTCCCTGAAGTCCAACATCGGGCACACCCAGGCCGCCGCCGGCGTCGGCGGGGTCATCAAGATGGTCGAGGCGCTCCGCCACGGCGTCCTGCCCCCGACCCTGCACGCCGACGAGCCCTCCCCGCACGTCGACTGGAGCTCCGGCGCCGTCCGCCTCCTCACCGCCCCCGTCGCGTGGACGGACGGCCCGCGTCCGCGGAGGGCGGCCGTCTCCTCGTTCGGCTTCAGCGGCACCAACGCCCACGTCATCCTGGAACAGGCCCCGGAACAGGCCCCGGAAGGGACCCCGGAACCGGCCGGCCGGCCCGGCCCCGCCGCACCCTTCGCGGCGCCGGCGCCGTGGCTGCTGTCCGCCAAGACCCCGGAGGCCCTGCGCGCCCAGGCCCGCGCCCTCCTGCCGTACGCCCAGGACCCCGACCGGGCGCCGGTGGACGTGGCCTGGTCCCTGGCCACCGGCCGCGCCGCCCTGGACCACCGGGCGGCCGTGCTCGCACCGGACCCGGCCGGACGGCTGGAGGCCCTGACCGCCCTGGCCGACGGCACGCCCTCGCGCGCACTGGTCCGGGCCGAGGCCGCCCCCGGCAAGCACGCCTTCCTCTTCTCCGGGCAGGGCAGCCAGCGCCTCGGTACGGGCCGCGAACTGCACGCCGCCTTCCCGGTGTTCGCCGAGGCCTTCGACGCGGTGTGCGCGGCGCTGGACCCGCACCTCGAACTCCCGCTGCGGGAGGTGGTGTTCGGCGAGGACGCGGAACTGCTGAACGAGACGCGCCACGCCCAGCCGGCGTTGTTCGCCCTCGAGGTGGCGCTGTTCCGGCTGGTGGAGTCCTGGGGCCTGCGTCCGGACTACCTGGCCGGGCACTCGGTCGGGGAGTTCGCGGCGGCGCACGTCGCGGGCGTGTTCTCGCTGGAGGACGCGGCGAAGCTGGTGGCCGCCCGTGGCCGGCTGATGCAGGCGCTCCCGTCCGGTGGGGCGATGGTGGCCGTCGAGGCCTCGGAGGAGGAGGTGCGGGCCCTGCTGCCCGGGTTCGAGGACCGGGCCGCGATCGCCGCCGTCAACGGGCCCTCCTCGGTGGTGCTTTCGGGCGCCGCGGACGCGGTCGCGGAGCTGGCCGGGAAGCTGGCGGCGGAGGGCCGCAGGACCAAGGCGCTGACCGTCTCCCACGCCTTCCACTCCCCGCTGATGGACCCCGTGCTGGACGCCTTCCGCGCCGTGGCCGAGTCGGTCACCTTCGGCGTCCCCCGCCTGCCGGTCGTCTCCACCCTCACCGGTGCGGCCGTCCCCGCCGAGGAGTTCGGTTCGGCCGCGTACTGGGTCCGACACGTCCGTGAGGCCGTCCGCTTCGCCGACGCCCTCGCCACCCTGGCCGCCGAAGGGGTCCGCACCTTCCTGGAGGTCGGCCCCGGAGGCGTGCTGACCGCCCTCGCCCAGGAGGCCGGGGACGAGGAAGCGGTGGCGGTGGCCCTGCTGCGCGACGACCGGGCCGAGGCCCCGGCCGTCGCCGCCGCCCTGGCCCGGCTCCACGTCCACGGCACGCCCGTCGACTGGGACGCCTTCCTCGCCGGCCGCGGCGCCCGCCGTACCGATCTGCCGACCTACCCCTTCCAGCGCACCCGCCACTGGCTCGCGGCGGCCCCCGCCCCCGGTGACGTCGGCGCCGCCGGGCTGGCCGAGGCGGACCACCGGCTGCTCGGCGCGGCCGTGCCGCTCGCCGACGGCGAGGGACTCGTCCTGACCGGCCGGCTCTCCCTCGCCACCCACCCCTGGCTCGGCGACCACGCCGTCCTGGGCGCCGTCCTCCTCCCCGGCACCGCCTTCGTGGACCTCGCCCTGCACGCCGCCCGCGCCGAGGGCGTCGGCTGCGACCGGCTGGACGAGCTGACGCTCGGGGTGCCCCTCGTCGTCCCCGAGGACGGCGCCGTCCAGCTCCAGGTCCGGGTCGGCGGCCCCGACGCCGACGGCCGCCGCGCCCTGGAGATCCACTCGCGGGTCCAGGGCGCGCCCGCCGACGAGCCGTGGACCGGCCACGCGACGGGCACCCTGTCCGCCGCCCCGGCCCCCGACGGCGGGGACGTCCCGGCCGAGTGGCCCCCGGCGGGGGCGGTCCCCCTCGCCGAAGGGTCCCCGGACGCCCTGTACGAGCGGATGGCCGGCCTGGGGCTGGACTACGGTCCGCTGTTCCGGGGCGTGCGCGCCGCCTGGAGCCGGGACGGGGAGGTCTTCGCCGAACTGGCCCTGCCCGAGGGGACCGACGTCTCCGGATTCGGGCTGCACCCGGCCCTGCTCGACGCGGCCCTGCACGCCGTCGCCCTCGACGAGGGCCTGCTCGGCGCGGAGTCGGCTGCCGGCGCCGGCCGGGCCCGGGTCCCCTTCTCGTGGACCGGGGTCGGCGTCACCGCCGCCCCGTCCGCGGGCCCCACCGCCCTGCGGGTCCGGCTGGCCCCCGCGGGCCCGGACGCCGTGTCCCTGCTGGCCGCCGACCCAGGCGGCCGGACCGTGGCCCGCGTCGACTCCCTGGTCCTGCGGCCGGTATCCGCCGAGCAGCTCGCCGCCGCACGGGCCGGACGCTTCCGCGACGCCCTCTTCCGCGTCGACTGGACGCAGGCGCCCCCGGCCGGGATCCCGCCCCTGACTCCGGCCGACGGGCACGTCGTCCTCCTCGACGCCGAGCTCCCGGACCGCCCGGCCGACGCCCCCGCCGCCGTCCGGTACGCGACGGCCCGCGCGCTGGCCCTCGTACAGCGGTGGCTGGCGGCGGACGCGGCGGGGGAGCAGGAGCCGTCGAAGCTGGTCCTCGTCACCCGCGACGCGGTCCCCGCGGGCGCCGGGGACGCGGCCCGGGTGGACCCGGCCCACGCCGCCGTGTGGGGCCTGGTCCGGT
>NZ_JBHVUQ010000239.1:0-9370 GCF_042884105.1 Streptomyces sp. NPDC058157 | reverse complement strand
CCTCCTGGTGCGTCTCGGCCCCGGCGCCCGCGTCCTGTCCGTCTACGCCCCCGCCGAGGCGGCCGGCGCCGGCACCTGGTTCGAACTGCCGCAGTTGCCCCGCCCCCTGGACGCACCCGAACGGCTCTGCCTGCTCGGCACCCCCTTCCCCGGCGGCGGCGCCGAACTGCGCGCCGGGGAGCTCCACCTGACCCCGCCGGGCGGCGGCGACCCCCTGCCCACCGGGGACCTGGCCGTGCTCCGCCCGGACGGGCTGCTGGAGTTCGCGGGACGCCTGCGCGACCGGATCACCCTCGCCGACGGCAGCCCCCTCGACCCGCATCCGGCCGAATCCGCGCTCCGCACCCACCCCGGCGTCGGCGCGGCCGTCCTGGCCCCGGTCGGCAGCCGCGGCAACACCCGGCTCGTCGCCTACGTCGCCCCGCCCCCCGACGCACCCGGCCCGGACGGCGACGGCGCCCGCCCGGACGTCGAGGGGCTCCGCGAGCGCCTCGCCGGCCGGGTGCCCTCCGCCGCGAGCCCGGCCCGTCTGGTGCACCTGCGCACCCTGCCCCGCACCCGGGCGGGCCAGGAGGACCGGGCGGCGGTCCCGCTGCCCGTGGCGCCGGGGGCCCGGCCCGCGAGCGGCGGCAAGTACGGGGCGGCGGCGGGCGGAGAGGTGCCCGGCTGGTTCGGCTTCGGCTGCGCGGCCGTGCCGCTGGCCCTGGTCACCCTGTTCGCCACCGACCTGATCTGGCCCGGCTCCACCGACCTCACCGGGGTACCCGGACCGTGGTCGTTCCTCTTCTTCGTCCTCTACCTCTTCGAGTGCGCGGCCTTCGCCGCGGGCCTGCTGTTCCTGTTCACGGGCCGCCGCAGGATGGTGCGCCCGGGACCCGGCCGGCGCCCGGCGGCCGCCGCCCACCTCGCCGCGGCCTACCTGCTGCTGGCCTGGTGGCCGCAGGACAACCTCTACCGGCTCGCCGCCAAGCACGACTGGCCGCGCCAGGCCGCCCTCGTCTACACCTTCAACGTCCCGCTGATGATCGCCGGGCTGATCGTGGCCGTCCACCTCACCCGCCGCCCCGCCGCCCCGCCCGCCGACTCCGACGGCTGACCCCGCTACCGGGCGCCGAAGACCCCGCCCAGCGCCCGGGCCCGCTCCCGGACCAGCGCCTCGGCCGCGTCCAGCACCCGGAGGCTGTGCGCGGCCACCAGCACGCCCAGCCACGGCGCCGGGTCGAACGCCCCCGACGGGATCGCCGGCACGAACACGGCGCCCAGGGCGGCGCAGTCCCGCGCCAGACCGCCGCACACCTCCTCCAGCTGGGCCTCCGGCAGCCGGGCACCCAGCTCCACCCGGTCCGCGATCCGAACGAGGTGCCCCGCGCCCCGCAGCGCGTCGAGCCCGGCGGCCACCATGAACGCCACCGACGGGCCGGTGAGCCGCAGGTTCGCCTCGGTCGGCGCGAGCCGCCCCGCCGCGTCCACGACGAAGTCCACGTCGAACCAGCCCCGGTGGCCGGCCGCGGCCAGCTCCCGGCCCACCGCCGCCCCGAACTCCAGCAGCGGCCCCTCCAGACGGGCGGGCACCACCCCGGGCCCCACCGTGGCACCGCGGTAACCGCCGTCGGCCACGTCCATCAGCGCCGCCCCGACCCGGTGCGGGCGGCCCGCACCGTCCACGAACCCGTCGTAGGTCAGGTCCCGCGGCGCGTCCGCGTCCGCGCTCCCGTCCGCCGGGCCGTGCACGTACTCCTCCACCAGCAGCGGGCCGCGCGGCAGCCGCCCCCGCAGCGCCCGGGCCCCGCCGGCCGCCCGGAGCAGCCCGGGCGTCACCAGGGTGGTGCCCGAACCCCCGACACCGTGCTCCGATTTGAGAACGGTGCTCTCGCCCGCCCGGGCCCGCGCCACCGCCCGCCGGACCGCCGCCCCGCGCGATCCGGCCCGCCACTGCGCGGGCAGGGTCACCCCCGGATGGCCCCCGCCCGCCAGGATCCGGGCGAACAGGGCGTGGGCCGCGGACTTCGACTCGTACCGCAGCGCCTCCGGCCGCCACGGCACACCGGCCAGCCGGGCGTAAGGCTCCGTCAGCCCCCACGGCACGAGCGGCAGCCCGCACCCCCGCACCCGCCCGGCCAGCGCCGGCCGGGCCAGCACCGCCTCCGACAGGTCCGGGCCCCGCCCGGCCAGCCCGTCGTACACCTCCACCCCCGGCTCCCAGCCCAGCGCCCGCCCGACCATGCCGGCCCACCAGCGGGGCACCGGCCCCGGCAGGACCAGCGCGGCCGGACGGGGGCTGTAGAAGGCCGCCAGGCAGGAGTAGTCCTGCGCCGCCCGCCGCACGCGCCCCAGGGAGGTGTCGGCGAACTGGGCGTTGAACTCGCCCACGTTGCCCACGTGCACCGCCGGGCCCCCGCCCGTCCAGGCCCGCGCCCACCCGGCGAGCGGGGCGGGCGCCACCGAGAACCGGACCAGCCCCGGCGGTGAGCCCGCCGCCGGGACGGCGCCCATCGCCCGGTAGAACCCCGCCGCATGGGGGTCGGCGTCGATCAGCAGCCGCCGCAAGCCCAGTCCGGCCGCCCGCCGCACGGCGTCCCGGTACAGCAGCCGCCCCACCCCCCGGCCGATGGCGGACGGCTCCACGAACAGCAGCCCCAGCCGCGCCGCCCGGGACCCCTCGCCCCCTTCGAGGTCCTCCAGGGAGGCGACGCCCAGCAGTTCCCCGCGCCCGTTCTCGGCCACCACGATCCGCCGGAGCGCGAGCTCCTCCTCCCCGATCCGCAGCTCCGGCGCGCACGCCGCGAGGAACTCGGCGCCGTACCCCCAGTGCGCCTTCGACCGCCCGACCAGCGCGGTCAGCGCCGCCGCCTCCCCGGGCCGCGCGGGCCTGGCCTTTGCCATCTCCTGACCTCCCCATGGTCCGGGGCTGGGCCGTGCGATAGATTCGGCCTCCCCTCGGCACGTCCTTGGCCTATCCTCGTCCACCCCGCGTCAGACAGGCTTCTCCATGAGCGACATCGTCAACGGACTTGGCCGTACGACCGCCTACGGCGCCGTCGGACTGGTCCTGCTGGTCCTCGGCATCGTGCTGGTGGACGTGCTGACCCCCGGGAAGCTTCCCAAGCAGATCTGGGAGGAGCGCAACCGCAACGCGGCCCTGCTGCTCAGCTCCGCGCTCCTCGGGATCGGCGGCATCGTCTTCACCTCGATCTGGACGACGTACGAGGACTTCGGCAAGGGCCTGCTGTCCACGGCGGCCTTCGGCCTGCTCGGACTGGTCCTGATGGCCGTGGCCTTCCTGGTGCTGGACCTGGTGACCCCGGGCAAGCTCGGCGCCATCGTGGTCGACCCCGAGCCGCACCCGGCCGTCTGGGTCACCGCCTGCTGCAACCTCGCGGTCGCCGCGATCGTGGCCGCCTCCATCGCCTGACCCCCGGCGGTGACCGCCGCGTCCACCAGACGAGAGAGCGCCGCTCCCCACCGGGAGCGGCGCTCTCTTCACGTACGGGTGCTCCGCAACGGCCCCCCGAGCCCCGCCCCCTACGCCAGCCCCAGCGCGAACACCCCGAACCCCGCCGCCAGCACCCCGGCCAGGGCCCCCCGGGCCGCCGACCCCCGCCGCCCGGGCTCGGGCGCCACCTCGAACCGCCGTGCGTACCGCGCGATCCCCACCAGCAGCACCGCGAACACCGGCAGCCACAGCAGCCGCGCCACGATCCACGCGGGCCCGTCGGGCGCCGTCGTCAGCCCGGCCACGGCCCCACCGGAGAAGGAGGCCGGCACGGCCGCCGCCAGCATCGCCGTCTGGTGCCAGCACAGGACCGTCATCGCCGACAGGTTGACCACCACCACCGGCGCCCACAGCGCCGGCCGGGCCAGCAGCCGCGCCAGCCGGTCCCGCAGCAGGATCGCCGCCCCCGACTGCGCCGAGGCAAGCGCCAGGACCAGCAGCGACGGCGGATGCGAGTTGGTCCGCGCCGCACCCGGCACACCCACCATCGAAGCCGGGTAGTGGAACACCGCCAGCAGCACCGCGAACAGGACCGCCCCGCCCGCCAGCAGCAGCCACGCCCCGCGCCGGCCGATCCGCCGCTCACCCCACGAGACGCCCAGCTGAAAGGCGAACAGCCAGCCCGGCAGCACGTTCAGCAGGGACAGCCACGAGGGCACCGAGCCGGCGAACGGCCCGTACCGCAGGAAGTCCACCACCGCCACCGACACCAGCAGCGGGGCCGCCGCCCACCCGCCCAGCCGGGCCGCCGCCCGGACGCAGTACGGGGTCAGCGCCGTCACCACCGCGTACACCCCGACGAACCACAGCGGCTGGACCACCAGGGTCGCCCCCGTCCGCAGCGTGGCCTCCGGAACCCCGGCCGCGTACAGCACCGGCGCGGCCAGCGCCCACACGGCCGTCACCCCCAGCACCGGCCGCCCCAGCCGCACCATCCGCCCCTTCAGCCAGGCCCCGGTCGAGCCCGTCCGGCGGCGGAAGGAGAGCACCGAGGCATAGCCGCCGACCAGGAAGAAGATGCCGAGCATCTGGAGCACCCAGCTCGCCGGGGCGAGGGCGCCGACGGCCGACAGCGGACTGGCGTTGTGCAGCCCGCCCCCCGTGTCCCGGGTGAAACCGCCCAGCAACCAGTGCCCGGTCGGCACCGCCAGCAGGGCCAGCGCCCGCAGCCCGTCGACCGCCCGGTCCCGGTGCGCCGGCGTCTCCCGGTCGATCCGCCCGGCGGCCCGCCGCAGCGCGGCCGGCGCGCTCATCGGCCCTCTCCCCGCGCGGTCGCGGCCGGCGCGGCCGTGCCCGTCGTCCTCCCGAAGCGGCGCATGACCTGTCCCCTCTCTCTCCTCGTGACGGAGAGGAAGGTAGGAAGCAGGTACCCGGCCGCACGTCCGACCGGGGAGCCAACCCGGAGGTCGTACCCCGGTAGGGGGTGGAGGAGGAGGCGCTACCCCGCGTCGCCGGGACGGACCAGCCCCGCCTCGTACGCGAAGATCACCGCCTGCGCCCGGTCGCGCAGGTCCAGCTTGCCCAGCACCCGCCCGATGTGGGTCTTGACCGTCTGTTCCGCCAGTACCAGGTGCGCGGCGATCTCCTGGTTCGACAGCCCCCGCGCGATCAGCTCCAGCACCTCGGTCTCGCGCGGGGTCAGACCGTTCAGCCGCAGCGCCGGATCCTTGCGCGGAGCCGGCCGCTGCCGGACGAAGTCCGCGATCAGCCGGCGCGTCACCGACGGGGCCAGCAGCGCCTCGCCCGAGGCCACCACGCGGACCGCCGCGATCAGGTCGGCGGGCGGGGCGTCCTTCAGCAGGAACCCGGACGCGCCCGCGCGCAGCGCCTCGTACACGTAGTCGTCGATGTCGAAGGTGGTCAGCATCAGCACCTTCGGACGGTGCGTCACCCCCGGCGGCGGCTCCAGGACCTCCCGGGCCGCCGAGAGCCCGTCCAGCTCCGGCATCCGTACGTCCATCAGCACCACGTCCGGGTGCGCGCTCCGCGCGAGCCGCACCCCCTCCCGCCCGTCGGCGGCCTCGCCCACCACGTCGATGTCGGCCTGCGCCGACAGCAGCGCGGCGAACCCCGCCCGCACCATGGCCTGGTCGTCGACGATGATCACTCGGATGGTCAACTGGAGTCCTCGGTCCGGGAGGTCAGCGGCAGCCGGGCGGCGACCCGGAAACCGCCCTCGGGCAGCGGGCCCGTGTCCAGGGTCCCGCCGGTCAACCGTACGCGCTCGCGCATCCCCACCAGCCCGTGCCCCGTACCCGGACCCCCGCCCTCCAGCGCCACCACCGGCTCCGGCGCGGGGCCGTTGACCACCAGCACGAGCACCTCGCCGGGCCCGTCGCCGTCCCCGCCGGAGTGCGTCACCGACACCCGTACCCGCGCGCCCGGCGCGTGCCGCACCACGTTCGCCAGCGCCTCCTGGACGATCCGGTACGCCGACAGGTCCACCGCCGGGTCCGCCCGCGCCGCCCGCGCCACGCCCGAGGCCAGGGACAGCTCCACCGGCTGCCCCGCCCGCACGGTCGCCTCCACCAGCTGCTGGATCCGTCCCACCCCGGGCTGCGGCGCCCGCTCCCCGCCGCCCGCGGCAGCGCCCCCGCCCTCGGCCCCGTCCCCGCGCAGCACCGTCAGCAGCCGCCGCATCTCGCCCAGCGACTCGCGGGCGCTCGCCGCGATCGCCGCGAACTCCTCACGCACCGGCTCCTCCATCCCCGGCAGCCGGTACGGCGCGGAGTCGGCCTGCACCGTGATCACCGACATGTGGTGGGCGACCACGTCGTGCAACTCCCGCGCGATGCGGGCCCGTTCCTCCAGCAGGGTGCGCCGTGCCCGCTCGGCCCCGCTGATGCTCTCCTGCTCCGCGATCCGCTGCCGGGCGTCGCCCAGCCCGCGCAGCGCGCCGGTCAGCGCCAGCACGACGCCGCCCAGCACGAACAGCAGGGCCGCCGTGTTCGTCACCCCGTCCGGCGCGGCGAAGCCCAGCACCACCCCGGCCGCCCCCGTCGCCAGCCACACCCCGACCAGCGTCCGGACCGGCTCCCGCAGCCCGAGGCAGACCATCAGCACCAGGTACCCGACGATCTCCATCGGCGGCCACGGCCACGGGCGCCCCACCACCCCGCCGGCGGAGCCCAGCAGCACCGCCCCGGCGACGTCGGCGGCCAGCACCGCCGCCCAGGCCGGCACCGGCCGGGTCACCGCCAGCAGCAGCGGCACCGTCTGCGCCACCCCCAGCGCCCCCGCCCAACCGCCGCCCAGCCGGTAGTCGTTGGTCAGCACCGCGATGGTCACGGGGAGCAGCACCACCACGAAGACGCCGGCGACGGCGAAGGGCAGCAGCCGCTGCCAGCGGCTCGGCGCCCGCGCCAGCAACGGCTCGCCCGGCCCGGCGGGGGTGCGCAGCGCGACGGCCAGCCGGGCGAACCGGCCGGCGCCCGCGCCCTGCTCCCCGCTCCCGCCCGGCGCCGCCGGGGACCTGCGGGCACGGCCGGGGACGCGCGGTGTGAACCTCATGATCCGCCAGCCTATGCGCAGGGGCGTCCGGAAGGGGCGACGGCGGGGGCGGATAGGCTGCACGGCGTCGGACAACGTCGTCCGGCGCGACCGGGGGAGCCGTGGACATGGGCGGGGCAGCCGCACTCGAGAAACTGGTGCCGGTCCTGCTGGCCTTCGGCGGCGGGGTCCTGCTCGCCCGCCGCAAGACCGTCCCGGCGGAGGCCTCCAAGGCCTTCTCCGACTACGCCTTCCTCTTCGCCGTCCCCTGCTACCTCTTCGGCAACATCTACGCGGCGGACCTGGGCGCCCTCTTCGACTGGCGGGCCATCGGCGGCTACGCGGCCGCCGCCGCGCTCGCCGTGCTCCTCGTGGTCCTCGGCGCCTCCGCCTACGGCGTGCGGGAGCCGCGGGCGGTGGCACTGCGCGTGATGGCCGGGGTGCAGGTCAACACCGCCTACTTCGCCGTCCCGGTCTTCATCACCTTCTTCGGCACGGCCGCCCCGATCTTCCCGGTGCTGCTGTTCCAGGTGTGCGTGCTCTCCCTCGTGGTGATCGCCCTGATGGAACTGGGCCGCGCGGACGGCGGCGGACCCGCGACCCGGATCTCCCGGGCCCTGGCCGCCTCCCTGGCCACCCCGCTCGTCCTGGCCTGCAACGCGGGCATCCTGCTCAACCTGCTGTCGGTGCACGTCCCCAAGGTGCTCCTCGACGGTGCCTCGTTCGTCGGGGACAGCGCCTCCCCGGTGGCCCTGTTCGCCCTCGGCCTGCACCTCGGCGGCGCTGGCCTGGACGTCCGGGGCACCACCCGGGAGGAGGCCGCCCTGATCGGCTTCAAGTGCCTGGCCTTCCCGCTGCTGGCCTGGGCGGTGTGCGCGGGCCTCTTCGGGGTGCGGGGCCCCTGGCTGGCCTACCTCGTGCTGATCGCGGCGATGCCGACCCCGCAGAACCTGTTCATCTTCGCCCAGCGCTACGACATCGGCGTCGACCTCTCCGCCTCCGTCGTGATCAAGAGCTCGGTGGTCTCCCTCCTGCTCCTGCCCCTCTGGCTCCAGACGGTCGCCTCGTAGGGGTGCCGGCGGCTCGTTCCCCCCGGCGGCCCCGCTCGTTGAGCCGGGTATGGAGCTGCTGCCGATGATCGCGGCGCCGGGGGTCGGCGAACGGGCCGACGCCGCGGCCGATGCCGCCTGCCACCTCTACGACGCCGTCGCTCCCTGGAGCGCCGGCGGGCCGGGCGGGTGGAGCCGGACCGCCGCCGAGGACGCCGCCGAGACGATCGAGACCACCGCGCACGCCCTCGCGCACATCCACCCGCGCGCCGAGGTCATCCTGGCGCCCGTGCACGCGGCCCTGGCCGACCTGCGCCGTCAGCTCGAACTGCCCCCGGCGGACCCGCTGAGCGCCGAGGGGGTCCCGGCGACCCCCCGGACCGTCGGCAACCCGCGCCGGACCCGCTGGGTGCGGGTGCTCACTCCGCCCGCACCCCGGCGACCGCCGACTGGTACAGCTTCCTGATCTCCGCGCCGAAGTAGGCGCTGTACGAGGTGTCGGCCGTGGGCCCGCCGGTCTCCCAGCCGCCGATCACGCCCACCACGTCCCCGGTCGCGGTGTCCTCGTCGAAGCGGGTGATGAACGGGCCGCCGCTGGTCCCGCCCGGGTAGCCGGTGCAGTCGATCCGCAGGAACGATCCCGGGCTCCCGGGGTCGGTGCTGGTGAACTTGGTCGTCTTGTTGACGCAGGCGCGCTGGCGCGGCGACGGGGCGGGGTGGCCGATGAGCAGGACCTTGGGGTGGTTGAAGGTGGCCCCGGTGACCAGCCGGTTCGCGCCGACCACGTCCTCGACCTCCTCGCCTTCGGCGTCCGGGCCGACCTGGGCGAAGGCCACGTCGAGGGTGGCGGCCTTCGCGGCGCCCTCGGTGCGGTAGCGGGAGGCGATCCACACCTTCGACTTGCCCGCCGCGTCCCGCAGGACCGGGAACATGCCGTACGGCCGCGGGTTGGCGCGCGTGTACTGCGGTACGAAGGCCACCTGGCGGGTGTCGCTGCCGAGCAGGCAGTGCGCCGCGCTGATCACCATGTTCCGCCCGGGGGAGGAGACCACGCTGGCCGTGCAGAAGTAGGCGCCGGACCCCTGCATGACGAACATCCGGCCGACGACCGGAATGCCGTCGAAGTCCTGCCCCACCCCCGGCGCGGCGGACGGGACCACCGGCGCGGGCAGCGGCGTGGGGGCCGTGGTGGGCGCCGGGACGGCGGGCACCGGGGCGGCGGGCACCGGGGCGGGCAGGGTGCTCGCCGCCGGCACGGGCACCGGGACCGCCGACGCGGCCGCGGCGGAGGCCGCGGGGGCGGCGGGGGCGGCGGGCTCCGCGGGAGCGGCGGGGGCGG
>NZ_JBHVUQ010000238.1:0-9458 GCF_042884105.1 Streptomyces sp. NPDC058157 | reverse complement strand
TCCTCCGTCCCTCCCGCCTCCACGGCTTCGGCGGACCCGGCGCCGGGCGGCGCCTCCGCCGGCTGGTGGACGACAGCCGGCGTGGCCGGGATCGCCCTGCTGGGCGCGGCCGCCGGGATCCTCCTGCGCCGCGCCCGCCGCCGCCGCTGACGGAACGCCGACGGAGTGTCGCCCCGCCCGGCCGGGCGGGGCCCTGCATGGTGGTTCCCGGCAGCGGACGACCACGGTGGGAGACGGCGGACATGAAGGCCACGGACGTACTCGCGGACGGCTTCGGGCGGATCCGGGAGGTGGTCCACGAGGCGGTCGGCGGTCTCGGGGCCGAGATGCTCAACACCCGGCCCGACCCGGAGGCCAACTCGATCGCCTGGCTGGTGTGGCACCTGACCCGGATCCAGGACGACCACGTGGCGGGCGTCGCCGGGCAGGAGCAGGTCTGGCGGGCCGGCGGCTGGGCCGACCGCTTCGCCCTGCCGCTGCCCGTCGAGGACCACGGGTACGGCCACACGGCGCAGCAGGCCGGGACGGTCCGCGTCGACTCGGCGGATCTTCTGCTGGGCTACCACGACGCCGTGCACGAGGCCTCCCTGCGCTACGTCCGCGGCCTGGCCGCCGCCGACCTGGAACGGATCGTCGACGAGCGCTGGGACCCTCCGGTCACCCTCGGGGTCCGCCTCGTCAGCGTCCTGGCCGACGACCTCCAGCACGCGGGCCAGGCCGCCTACGTCCGGGGGCTGCTGGAGCGGCGCTGACTCAGGGGGCCGCGCAGGCGACCGTGGCGAAGACCCCGTCGCCGTCGTTGAAGCCCTTGTTCGTGGCCCGGACCGTCCAGCCCGTGGCCGTCGGGGCCGAGGAGTTGAGCAGGACGTCGGGGCTCGCGTCTCCGCCGCCGCCGATCGGCACCATTCCGGCGGGGCACTCCGCGTGCACGGTGGCGACCGCTCCGACCGCCAGCTTGACGGTCCTGCTGAACGCGTAGGTGGCCTCGGTGGTGGAGCAGACGGCGGTCGCCCGCACGAACGACAGGGGCGCGTCCGGGTCGAAATCCATGTACTTGGCCCGCGCCGTCCACACCCCGTTGCCCACGCTCGTCTCACTGGCGAACGTGGTGTCGCCGGACTGGATGCCGCCCCCCACCACGAACCGTGTGCGGCCGAAGCCGCAGTTCGCGTCGCTGGGGTTGTTCGGCTCCCCCGGCTGGAGCGGCTTGTCCGGCCCGACCTCGTAGCTGATGGAGGGATCGGTCGAGCAGACCACCCGCGGGTGCAGGGTCTGCACCTCGCCGGAGGCGTTGAAGGCCCGCACCACCCACCGGTTGCCGGCCACGTCGGGGTAGGAGTCCTTGACGAAGACGGCGCTCACCGGGTCGTCCTCCACCGTCGCGCCTCCTCCGGTGGGCTTCGTGCCCTGCGGGCAGTACGCCGCCACCGTGTAGAGCCTGTTCGGATACATGACGGCGGGATGGCCCACCTGCTGGGTGACGGTACGGGCGGCGGTCACCGGCCGCGCGCCGTCCGCCCGGGCCTGCGGGACGGCGGCGGGAAGGGCGGCGGCGAGCAGCGCGGCCGTCAGCGCGGTCGTACGGACGGATCCCATGCGGGGCCTCCTCGGGGCGTGGTCGTCGAGGGAGACGAGTGCCCCGCCCGGTGCCCGGGAGGCCGGCGGGCCGCCATATGCCCCGGGCCGTTCACCCGCGGACGACGGAGACTCCATATTGCGGAAAATATTTTCCACGATGCGATAGCTTGTTTCCGCAGTGCGGATCCGTACCGCGCACCGACAGCTGGAGGACAGAAGAAGATGAGTGAGAGTCGCGTCGCCCTGGTCACCGGTTCCTCCTCGGGGATCGGGGCCGCCGTCGCCGAGCGGCTGGCCGCCGAGGGGATCCGCGTGGTCGTCAACTCCGCGCGCAGCGCGGAGGCCGGCAAGGCGCTCGCGGCGCGGCTCCCGGACGCCGTGTACGTGCAGGGGGACGTCTCCGACGCCGAGGACGCCCGGCGGATCGTGCGGGCCGCGACGGACGCCTACGGGCGGCTGGACGTGCTGGTCAACAACGCGGGGGTGACCCGCTTCATCCCGCTCGGCGACCTGGAGGCCGCCGACGCGCGGGCGTGGCGGGAGATCTTCGACGTGAACGTCATCGGGGCCTGGCAGATGATCACCGCGGCCGCCCCGCACCTCAAGGCGTCCGGGGCGGGTTCCGTCGTCAACATCTCCTCGGTGTCCGCGACCCGGGCGCTGGGGAGTTCGGTCCCGTACGCCGTGAGCAAGGCCGCCGTCAACCACATGACCCGGCTGCTGGCCGCACAGCTGGGCCCGTCGGTCCGGGTGAACGCCGTGGCGCCCGGGCTGATCGACACGCCCTGGTACGACGGGGCGGAGGAGGTCTGGGAGAGCTCCCGCGAGTGGATCACGGAGAACACCCCGCTGCGCCGGGTGGGTACGCCCCAGGACGTGGCGGAGGCGACGCTGTACCTGGTGAACGCCGCCTACACGACGGGGGACGTGCTCACGGTCGACGGCGGCCGGCACGTCGTCTGACCGGGGCCGCCGGTCAGCGGGACGGGGTGCGGGAGACCGCGCTCGCGCGGCCGGCGCCCGCCTCCAGGTCCAGGGTGCGGCCGGCCGCCGGATCCCGCAGGGCGTCCTCGGCCTCGCAACGGCCCGCGCCCGCCCGGCAGGTGACGCGGTAGCCGGTGGCCGTGGGAAGGGTGATCTCCAGGCGGCCCGCGCCGACGTGGCCCGCGACCCGGTCCGGCGGCGCCGCGAAGGCGAGCTTCGCGGCGCCGGAGTCGGCGCGGACGTCGGCCTGCGGGACGGCGAGGCCGGAGGCGTCCAGGGTGCCCGAACCGACGCGGGCCCGCAGGGGGCCGCGCAGGTCGGCGAGGACCAGGGCGCCCGAGCCCAGGTCGGCGTCGACGGTGCCCCCGAGGCCGCTGACGGTGACCCGGCCGGACCCCCCGGAGACCCTCACCGGGATGTCGGCGGGGACGGTCACCGCGAGACGGACGGAGCAGCCGGCGCCGCCCGTCACCCCGAGGTCCTCCCCGGGGCAGTGCGCGGTCAGCTTGAGGGTGTCGCCGAGCCAGCTCTCCTCGACGGAGGGCTCCTTGAAGGTCCAGCGCAGTTCGGCCCGGTAGCCGACCTGCCGGTCCCCGCGCGGGGTGACGGTCACGTCCGCCTCGCCGCCGGCCACCTCCAGCGCGGTCACGGCCCGCCCCGCGCTGCCCCCGGTGGCGACGCCGCTCCGGGCGCCGGCGTCCGCCCGCACCTGCCAGCCGGCCGCCGCCAGCACGAGGACGGCGCTCAGTGCCGCGGCCGTGTACCAGGCGACGCGCTGTGCGCGCGGGGCGGCGCCGGCCGGGTCCGCGGGGCCGCTCACGCGGCGCCGTCCAGGAACCTCAGCACCGCGAGGACGCGCCGGTGGGCCTCGGCGGCCGGGGGCAGGTCGAGCTTGGCGAAGATGCTGTTGATGTGCTTGGCCACCGCGCTCTCGCTGACGACGAGGCCCTCCGCGATGCCCGCGTTGGAGCGGCCCTCGGCCATCAGGGCGAGGACCTCGCGCTCGCGCGGGGTGAGCCGCTCCAGCGGGTCCGGTCCGCCGCGCCTGAGCAGCAGCTGGGCCACGACCTGCGGGTCGAGGGCGGTGCCGCCGGCCGCGACGCGGCGCAGGGCGTCGACGAACTCCTCCACGTCGGCGACGCGCTGCTTGAGCAGGTAGCCGATGCCCGCGCCGCTCCGGGAGGACAGCAGGTCGGCGGCGTAGCGCTCCTCCACGTACTGGGAGAGCAGCAGCACGGCCGTGCCGGGGCTCTGACTGCGGATCATCAGGGCGGCCCGGACGCCCTCGTCGGTGAATCCGGGCGGCATCCGGACGTCGACCAGGGCGAGGTCGGGCCGGTGCTCCTCGACGGCGGCGAGCAGGGCCTCGGCGTCGCCGGTCTCGGCGACCACCTCGAACCCGGCCATTTCGAGGACTTTGACAAGACCTATGCGCAGGAGGACGGAGTCCTCGGCGATCACAGCCCGCACGGCAGCTCCACGGTGACGACGGTCGGGCCCCCTTGGGGGCTGTTGATCAGGATGGTTCCGTCGACCGACCCTACGCGTTTGCGCAGGCCGGTCAGACCGGTGCCGCCCGCCGGGTCGGCGCCGCCGACCCCGTCGTCGGTGACGACGACGCGCAGCAGGTCGCCGCGGCGGCCCGGGACCCGGGCGACGGTGACCGAACAGCGGCGGGCGCGGGCGTGCTTGGCGACGTTGGCGAGGGCCTCGGAGACGACGAAGTAGGCGACGGCCTCGACGGTGGGGCCGGGCCGTTCGGCGAGGTCCACGGTGAGTTCGACGGGCAGCGGGGCGCGGGCGGCGATGCCGGAGAGCGCGGCGTCGAGGCCGCGGTCCTCCAGGACGGCCGGGTGCAGGCCCCGGACCAGGTTGCTGAGCTCCTCGATGGCCTCCTTCGCCTCGCGGTGGGCCTCGTCGATGACGGCCTTGGCCTCGGGCGGGAGGCCGGTGAGGGTGGCGCGGGCGATGCCGAGGTTCATGGCGAGGGAGACGAGGCGCTGCTGGGCGCCGTCGTGGAGGTCGCGTTCGATGCGGCGGCGTTCGATGTCGGCGGCGTCCAGCACCCCGGCGCGGCTCTCGGCGAGGTCCTCGACACGCCGTTCGAGCTCGCGGGCCCGGTTGGGGCCGAGGAGGGAGGCCGCGGCCAGGGCGTCGAGCCGGGTCAGGGCCGCGGCCATCCAGGGTGCGGCGAGCAGCGCGAGGATCCCGCAGGCGGTGAGGAGGTCGTACGCGCGGGTCCAGCCGAAGTCGGGGAGTTCGCCGTCGGAGGGGAGCAGCCAGACCCAGCCGTAGGCGGAGGCGCAGGCCAGGCCGCCGGCCCAGGTGAGCACGAGCGAGGCGGCGCCGAGGGCGGAGAGCGGGCTGACGACGAGGTGGTAGAGGTACTGGCGCCGGGTGGCCTCGGAGCGCAGCCGCTCGGCGAGGCCGCGGCCGGTCCGCCAGGGGTGGGCGTGGACCACGGGCGGCACGTCGAGTCCCAGCAGCACCCTGAAGCGGCTGCGCTGGAGCCTCGTCAGCAGCGGGGAGAGCGCCAGGCAGAGCAGGAGCGGCCAGGCCGTGCGGCCGGGGGCGGCCACGGTCAGCAGGAGGAACCCGGTGGCGACCGGGAGTGCGGGCGGGATCGCCGCGACGCTGAAGGCCGTGTTGCGCCAGGCCCAGGCCGACCACGGGGTGTGCCCCGCGGTCCAGGTGTACGCACGCTTCAGCGCGCCCCAAGTTGCCATACCCGTACGGTAATCGCACAGGTCAGGGCGTCCACCACCCCCCTGGTGCCCGGTGGGGGGTGTAGCTGGCACCACCCCCGGTTCGGACAGTGGGGCTACTGATCGCGGCGGCGCCGGCGGACACAGTGGTGGGGTGCCCGGCGGACGGACCGCCGGCCCGGAAGGAGACCCGCAGCCATGGCCCTCGTCGCCCCGCAGTTCCAGGTCCGCCGGCCCGCCGCCGCCCGGCGCACGCCGGCGGGCCGGCTGCGGGCCGGGTGGGCGGGCCGGGGGCTGCCCCGCCTCGCGACGGTGTTCACCGGGTGCGGGCTGGCGCTGCTGCCGTGGATGGTGGTGCTGGCGAAGACGATGCCGCGCACCGCCGAGGTGTCCAACTGGTCCACCGCCTGGATAGGCCTGGACGCGATGCTCGCGGCCGGGCTGACGGGGACGGGACTGCTGCTGCGCGCGGACGATCCGCGGGTGGCCCCGGTGGCCGCGGCCACGGCGGCGCTGCTGGCGATGGACGCCTGGTTCGACGTCACCACCTCGCTGGGGACCGGCGAGCAGGGTATGGCGCTGCTGCTGGCGGTCGGGGCGGAGCTGCCGCTGGCGGTGGCCTGCGCGGTGGTGGCCGCGCGGCGCACCGCCTGAGCGGCGCGGGCGTGGCCGTTACTCGATGACGAGCTCGACGGGGATGTTGCCGCGGGTGGCCTTGGAGTAGGGGCACACCTCGTGCGCCTGCTTGACGAGCAGGGCGCCGGTCTCGCCCTCGAGGGACTCGGGCAGCTCGATGCGCAGGGTCACGGCGAGGCCGAAGCCGCTCGCGTCCTGGCCGATGGAGGTCTCGGCGGTGACGGAGATGTCGCCGGTGTCGACCTTGGCCTGACGGCCGACGAGGCCCAGGGCGCTGGCGAAGCAGGCGGCGTACCCGGCGGCGAAAAGCTGCTCGGGGTTGGTGCCCTGGCCGTTGCCGCCGAGCGCCGGGGGCATGGCGAGCGCGAGGTCGATCTGGCCGTCGGAGCTGACGGCGCGGCCCTCGCGGCCGTTGGCGGTGGCGACGGCGGTGTACAGCGCGTCCATCGGGAGGTCCTTTCGGAGGGGCGGGGCGGCCGGTGGCCGACCCTCGACCACAAATAGAGCACACAATTCAGTTGTGCACAACTCAATCGCCTACAAGGAGGCTCGGGTAGACTGGGACCCATGACGGAGCAGCCCATGACCGAGCCCGGTGACACCCTCCGCGACCAGGACTTCCTCCGCCTCGACGGGCAGATCTGCTTCGCGCTGGGCGCCGCGAACCGCGCGTTCGGCGGGCTCTACCGGGTCATCCTCAAGGACCTGGAGCTGACCTACCCCCAGTACCTGGTGATGCTGGTGCTCTGGGAGCACGGGACGATGCCGGTCAAGCAGCTCGGGCAGCACCTGAGGCTCGATTCGGGCACGCTCTCCCCCCTGCTCAAGCGCCTGGAGGCGGCCGGACTGGTGCGCCGCGAGCGCAGCACGGAGGACGAGCGCTCCGTGCACGCGGTGCTCACGGAGCAGGGCGCGGCCCTGCGGGAGCGCGCCGTGGAGGTGCCGCGCCGGATCGCGCGGGCCACCGGGTTCGAGCTCGCCGAGATCCGCGAGCTGCAGGAACGCCTGGGCCGGCTGACGGCCGCCCTCGACGCGGCCGTGGACTCCGTCACCCAGGACTGACCGGAGCCCGCCCTCGGCGGCCGACCCGCGCCCGCCTTCCGGACGGGGGGGCCGGCGCCGCGCACCCTCAGGCCTCCGGGCGGCGCTCCATCGCCGGGCGCAGCCGCTCCAGCAGGGCGTACAGGGTCGCGCCCTCCGCCTCGTCCAGGGTGTCCAGCGCCCCGTGCGTGGCCTGCATCTCCTCGCGCACCCGCCGCATGGTCTCGCGGCCCTCGTCGGTGGCCACGACGTTCTTGACCCGGCGGTCCCTGGGCTCGGGCTCGCGCCGCACCAGCCCGCGCGCCTCCAGCCGGTCCACGATCCCGGTCACGTTCGACGCGTCACAGGCGAGGAGGGAGGCCAGGCCGCGCATGGGCACGGGGCCGTCCAGCTGGGCCAAGACCTTGGCCTGGGTGGAGGTCAGCCCGTACCGGGCGGCCGCGGCGGCGAAGTCCCGCCACTGGGCCGTGCCGATGGCGGCGAGCAGTTCCAGCAGTTCCAGCTTGGCGGGGCGGTGCGTCGCGGTGGTGCTCATGGCTCGGACCCTACTCGAGGATCGTTGACATTATCAACCTTTTACTTGACCACCTTAACTATCTCTGGCTACCTTCGGACAAGTACTTGATGACATGAAACATCTGCGTCCTCAAACAACCCGACGCAGGACTCCGAAGCACTGAGAAGGTCCCCGCAGCCATGAGCTCCGCCGCATCCGCCCCCGCAGAAGGCAGGAACGGGAACGAGACGGTCATCGTCTTCGCCCTGAGCCTCGCCGCCATGGTCGTGTCGATGATGCAGACCCTGCCCGTACCGATCCTGGGCCTGATCCGCAACGACCTCGGCACCTCCACCGCCAACGTCAGCTGGGTGACCACCGCCACCCTGCTGTCCGCCGCCGTCTTCACCCCGCTGCTCGGCCGCTTCGGCGACCAGCACGGCAAGAAGCCCACCCTGGTGGCCGTCCTCGGCGTGATGGTCGCGGGTTCCGTGGTCGCGGCGCTCGCGAGCTCGCTGCCGCTGCTGATCCTGGGCCGCGTGCTCCAGGGCTCCGCCACCGCGATCTTCCCGCTGGCCCTCTCCGTCCTGCGCGAGGAGGTCCGCCCGCAGAAGCTGCCCGGGGCGATGGCGCTGGTCAGCGGCACCCTCGCGTTCGGCAGCGGCCTGGCGCTGGTCGCCACCGGTCTGCTGACCTCCGGTGAGGGCGCCGACTACCGCAACGCGTTCTGGATGGCCACCGGCTTCGCCACGCTGGCCCTGCTCGCCGTCCTCTTCCTGGTCCCGGCGACCCGTCACAAGACCGGCGGCCGCACCGACTTCCTCGGCGCGCTGACCCTCGGCATCGCCCTGCTGCTGCTCCTGCTGCCCATCTCCCAGGGCCACGAGTGGGGCTGGGCCTCCGCCCGCACCCTGGGCAGCTTCGCCGGCGCCGCCGTCATGACCGCCGTCTGGGTCCTCGTCGAGCGCAAGGTCGCCGAGCCGCTCGTCGACATGAAGATGTTCGTGCACCGCCCGGTGCTGATGGCCAACCTGGCCGGCATCCTCGTCGGGTTCGGCATGTTCGCGAACTTCCTCGGCGTCTCCTACCTGGTCCAGATGCCGCAGAAGCTCACCGGCTACGGCTTCGACGCCTCCATCCTGCGCGCCTCGGTCCAGTTCCTGCTCCCCGGCGCCATCGTCTCCCTGCTCGCCTCCCCCGTCGGCGGCCAGCTGGTGCGCCACCGCGGGCCGCGCCTGGCCCTCGCCGTCGCCGCCGCGCTCGGCGCCGCCGGCTTCGGATGGCTGGCTCTCGACCACGGCCACACCGCCTCCGTCATCGGCGCGGGCGTCGTCGTCGGCGCGGCCGTCAGCTTCGGCTACGCGGCCATGCCCGCCGTGATCATGTCGAGCGTCCCGCACCACCAGAGCGGCATCGCCAACGGCATCAACTCCATCTCCCGCTCGACCGGCAGCGCGATCGGCAGCGCCATCGTCACCACGATCCTGGCGTCCAAGACGATCGAGCACCTCCCCAAGGGAGTTCCGCCGCTGCCCGCCGAATCCGGGTTCACCCTCACCTTCTGGATCGGCGCCGCCGCGTTCGCCCTGGTCGCCGTCATCAGCTGGCTGGGGCTGCGCTCCGGCCACGGCCCGCGCGTCGTCACGTCGGGCGCCGCCGACGCCGCCCCCCAGAAGGCCGCGGAGACCGCCTCGGCCCGCTGATCCCCGTACGCCCCCGTCCACTGCCCCCGGTCCCCCGCGGACCGGGGGCAGTGGTGTTCCCCGGCCCGCGACGGACCCCCGCGCGGGCTCGCGCCCACCCGCGGTGGGGCGTTGTCAGTGGGGCTCGCTAGTCTCCCGACATACCGCAGCCCGGCAGGCGTTGGCGCCTTCCTCCGTGCTGCGCAAGACGGTTTTCGGACAGGTGGAGGGGCACGGCTGATGGCTTGGCTGGCGTTGGAGGACGAGGGGTCGGAGAGCTCCCGCGGGGAGGGGCGGGTCGCCGTACGGCGGCCCACGGGGCGGCCGTTGAAGACG
>NZ_JBHVUQ010000237.1:0-9522 GCF_042884105.1 Streptomyces sp. NPDC058157 | reverse complement strand
CCCCAGGGGAGGCGCGGCCACCGCCGTTTCCGGCCCGCGACGGCGGGGATCACGGGGCCCGCTCGATCGGACGTTCGCCCTCCGACCGGATCTTTCCGAGTCGAAAACCGGGACACATGCCTGCAAACTGACCTGGCCGGGATCTTCCCGGCGGGTTCGGGGAGGAGGTACGGGCGTGCGCGCGAGGCCGAGCCGAGCGGTATCGCTGCTGGTCACCTCGGTGGCCGTGACCGGACTCCTGGTCCCGGGAGCCCTCGCGCAACCCGGCGGGCCGGCCCCCGCCCCCGGACCCGGGGCGGCCGCCCCGGCGACCGTGGACTTCTCCGAGATCCCCGCCGAACCACCCGTACGGCCCGAGCAGCCCGCCGGCCGCGAGCTCTACGGCTCCGACTGCGACACCGAGATCGACGGCTCCCAGGTGATCGCGTACTGCCACAACGGCTTCCCCGAGACCGACCTGCTCCGCCTCCACGTGGAGTGCGAGCGCTGGTGGGACCTGGACGGGGACGGCGCCCTCGTCCCCCTGGACCCGGCCGGCCGCACCCGGCTGGTCGGCCGCTGCTGGAAGGAGGTCCGCACGGCCTGGGTCAGCCACCAGCGCCCGCCGGCCCCCGCCAGGAGCTAGGACGTGCCCTTGCCCAGGCAGACGAAGGGGTAGCCCGCCGCCTCCGAGGCCGCCGTGTCCCCGTCCCCGCGCCGGATCGCCTCGATGAGGCGGGCGTGGTCCAGGTGGCCCGCCGGGTCCAGCTCCGTGCCCACGTCCGCGCGCAGCCACTCCGCCACCAGATCGCCCAGGTCCGCGTAGAGCCCGGTCAGCACCTCGTTGTGCGAGGCCGTCACCACCGCCATGTGCAGGGCGACGTCCGTGCTCACGAACAGCTCCGCGTCCCCGCTCGCCCAGGCCTCCTCGCGCCGCGCCAGCAGCGCGTCCAGCTGGACCAGGTCCCGCTCGGTGCGGCGCTCCGCCGCCATCCGGGCCGCCGCGGACTCCAGCGTCGAGCGCAGCTCCGCGATGTGCCGGGGATCGGCCCCCGCGAAGCGGCGGTGCATCACCCCGGCCAGCTCGCTGGTGGCGAGCACGTAGGTGCCCGAACCCTGGCGGATGTCCAGGAGCCCGTTGTGCGCGAGGGCCCGGACGGCCTCCCGCACCGTGTTGCGGGCCACGCCCAGCAGCTCCACCAGCTCGGGCTCGGTGGGGATCCGGCTTCCGACCGGCCACTCGCCGGAGGTGATCTGGTTCCTGAGCTGGGCGATCACCTGGTCGACGAGCGCGGAACGCCGGGGCGAGGTCAGCGGCATGCGGACGGGGCCTTTCGAGGACTGCCGGACAGGAGGCGGAACGGGCTCAAGTGTGACAGGACCGAACTGGACAACCAATCATCCCATGATTCTATGATGGCGGGATGCGCGACGAAGACCTCCAGACCCTGAGCCGCCCGGCGATCCCGAGCGGCTCCCCGGGACGCCCCGCCACCGCTCCGGCCGCCGCCGACCCCAAGTGGCTCGGCCCGGTGCTCGTCGTCGGCATCGTGCTGGCCGCCCTCAACCTGAGGCCCGCCATCACCAGCCTCGGCGCCCTCTTCGAGGAGGCCCGCGACGGCCTCCACATGAGCGGCACCGTCGCCGGACTGATCACCTCCGTCCCGGCCCTCTGCTTCGCCGTCTTCGGCGTCACTGCGCCCCGGCTCTCCCGCCGCTTCGGCCCCGCCGCCGTCGTCTGCGCCGGCATGGCCGCCGTCGCCGCCGGCCTGCTGATCCGGCCCTTCGCCGACAGCGCCGCCGCCTTCCTCGCCGCCAGCGCCCTGTCCCTGGCCGGCATAGCCCTGACCAACGTGCTGCTCCCGGTCATCGTCAAGCGCTGGTTCCCCGACCGCGTCGGCACCATGACCGGCCTCTACTCCATGGCCCTGGCCGCCGGCACCTCCCTCGCCGCCGCCACGACCGTCCCGCTGACCTCCGCCCTCGGCGGGAACTGGCGCACCGGCCTGCTGGTCTGGGCCGCCCTCGCCGTGGCCGCCGTCCTGCCCTGGCTGCCCATCGCCGCCGCCGGCCGCCGCGAGAAGGCCGCCGCGCCCGCCGGCGCCGCCGCACAGGACGCCGGACCCTCCGTCGTGCGCAGCCGCACCGCCTGGGCCCTCGCCTGCTACTTCGGCCTCCAGGCCACCGGCGCCTACGTCACCATGGGCTGGCTCCCGCAGATCTTCCGCGACGCCGGGGTCTCCGCCTCCACCGCCGGCGTGCTGCTCGCCGTCACCATGGTCATGGGCGTCCCGCTGGCCTTCGTCATCCCCGGCCTCGCCGGACGGATGCGCCACCAGGGCCCCATCGCCGCCGTCCTCGGCGTCTTCGGCCTCGCCGGCTACCTCGGGCTCTACCTCGCCCCCGCCGGCGGAGCCTGGGCCTGGGCCCTCCTGCTCGGCGTCTCCAACTGCGCCTTCCCCCTCGTCATCACGATGATCGGACTGCGCGCCAAGTCCCCGGCCGGGGTCGTCAAGCTCTCCGCCTTCGCCCAGAGCACCGGCTACCTGATCTCCATCCCCGGCCCGCTGGTCGTCGGCACCCTCTACCAGCACAGCGGCGGCTGGGACCTGCCGCTCGCCCTCATGGCCGGCCTCCTCGTCCCGCAGATCGCCCTCGGCGTCCTCGCGGGACGGGACCGCACGATCGAGGACGAATGCGCCGTGCGAGACTGAACGGCATGTCGCCCGTACTCGAACCCAACCCCCAGGACAGCCACAAGAAGCTCGGCCTCGTGCTGGGAGCGATGGCCCTCGTGACCGTGATCGTGGCCGTCATCGCCACCCTCGCGTCCCCCTGACGCACCGCCGCCGGCCCGGCCCGGCCCCCGATGGTGGGGATAACCCCACCATCCCCTAGGGGGTCAGGATCAGGGTCGGGTGGGGTGTGCCCCGGATGGGAACCGGCGCCTCGGATCCATAGATTCGAAGCAGCGAGCCAGTCCCCAGCCGAAGAACCCGGAGGCGGCCATGCCGGCCACCACGCACACCCCGTCCCTCACCACCCGTCCCGCCCGCCGCCCTCGCGCGTACGCCCACACCAGTGCCCGGCTGCACTGGTGGACCCTGGCCCTGCCCGCCCTCGCCTTCGGCCTCCTGCTCCTGCTGCTCGCCGGCTCCGGCCAGGCCCAGGCCGCCACCGGCCAGCCCTCCTCACTGGTCCAGGTCACCCAGCAGCTGCTCCACGCCGTCACCTGACCGCCGCCCGCCGCACGACCCGCACCACCCGCGCTCCCGGCCGGTCAGCGCACGCCGGAGCACGCCCTCACGAGCCGGGGGCGGCCCCTCAACACCCTGCGCCCCGTGGCCCGTTTCATGCGAAGCTGGCCCCATGAGCGCCGACACACCCCGCAGGATCGCCCTCCTCCGGCACGCCAAGGCCGACTGGCCCCAGGTCGCCGACCACGACCGCCCACTGGCGGAACGCGGCCGCAGGGACGCGCCGGCCGCCGGCCGGAAGCTGGCCGAGACCGGCATCACCTTCGACCTGGCCCTCTGCTCCACCGCCGCCCGCACCCGGGAGACCTGGAAGCTCGCCGTCCAGGAACTCCCCTACCGGCCGCGGACCAGCTACGAGGAGCGGGTCTACGACGCCTCCCCGGGCGAGCTCATCGCCCTGCTGAACGAGACCCCCGACGACGTCGCCGACCTCCTCGTCATCGGCCACAACCCCGGCATGCACGCCCTGGCCGACATCCTCTCCGGGCGCGCGGAGGGCGACACCCAGGCCCGGATGGACCGCACCGGATTCCCGACCGCCGCACTGGCCGTCGTCTCCTTCACCGGCTCCTGGAAGTCCGTCGAACCCGGCGTGGGCACCCTGCTGGACTACTGGACCCCCAAGGAACACTGACCGCCGCGCCGGGCCCGGGGGCGGCGCACGCCCCGGGCCCGTCCGCTTCCTCAGCCCATCGGGCAGCCCGCCGGCAGCTGCGGGAAGCCCGCGTCCCGGGCCTCCCACAGCTCCGGGTAGAACCGCCGGTACACCGACGCCCGCAGGTGCTCCATCCCGCTGCTGCCGCCGGTACCCGGCCGCCCGCCGATCTGCCGCTCCACCAGCAGCGCGTGGCAGGCCCGCCACTCCGTCCACACCTCGTCGAGGTCGACCAGCGCCTCCACCAGCTCGGCCAGCTCCGCGAACTCCGCCGGATCGCCGTCCAGCGCCCCCGCCGCCAGCCGGGCGAACGCCTCCCAGCGCTCCTCCCGCGTCCCGGCCGCGAACCCGGCCTTCGCCAGCAGCGCCACGAACGCCTCCCACAGGGTGGTCTCCGCCAGCCGCCCGGCCACCCGCTCCCGCTCCGCGCCGGCCAGCCCGGCGACGGTCCGCCGCCCGTACGCCCCGTGCACCCAGTCGGCCCCGCACAGCGCCGCGATCTCCACGTACTGCGCCGACTGCTGCCCGCTGCTGGTACCCAGCGCGCCCCGGAAGGCGTGGAACTCGCGCGGCGGCATCGCCCGCAGCGGATGGATCGCGGAGATCAGCCCCCGGGTGACGGACACACTGCGCACCAGCCGGGCCCGGGCGGCCCGCGGATCGCCCTCCAGCATCCGGTCCCGGGCGTCCGCCAGGTCCCGCAGCAGCTGGCCGAACCACAGCTCCTGCACCTGGTGCACGGTGATGAACAGCAGCTCGTCGTCCACCCCGTCGGCCAGCGGCACCTGGAGCGACAGCAGCTCCGGCAGCTTCAGGTAGTCGGAATACGTCACGGCACCGGGGTGGGTGACGGTCGCGGTCTCAGACATCGGAATCCTCCGGGGCACGCAGTCCATGGGCGGCGAACGCGTCCGTGACGCCGGGCAGGTCGAACGCACCGACCTGGGCGCACAGCCGCAGGGTGGAACGGGAGATGGTCTGGATGCGGTCCACGCCCGCGCTGCCGCCGTAGCTGTCCGCCAGGACGGCCTCGATCCGCTCCTCGTCCAGACCCGCCAGCCGCAGCGACACCCGCACCGGCTCCAGGTCCCAGTCCAGCGCCGCGCGGATCATCGCCGGCAGGGCCCGGGCCGCCAGCACCCGGCGCCGGCCGTCGAGCCGGGCCCACAGCTCCAGGAAGAAGGCGGAGAAGAACCGGTGGTGACGGCCCTCGTCCTTGGCGTGGTCGCGCATCAGCTCCCGTACCGTGCTCACCACGGTCGGGTCCTGCGGCACCTCGTTCAGCACGGCCGTGATCAGCGTCTCGAACACCACCGCCTGCAACTGCCCGGCCAGCACCGGGTCCTCCGGCAGCAGCCGCCGCCCGGTCTCCTGCAGGGCCGTCACGAAGCCGCCGTAGTCCACGTCCGGGACGGCGATACCGGTGACGGCGGCCACCTGGTCGGCCAGGTCCAGGCTGTACAGGGCGTGGTAGCCCTCGTCGCAGTACACCTTGAACGCGTCCATGCGCAGCGAGGTCGGGAAGTGCAGCCCCGAGACGCCGTTGGCGACCGGCTCGGCCGCCCCGTTGACCACCCGGGTCTCCAGGTGGGTCGTGGAGTGCAGGAACTGGTACAGGTGCCGGACCGAGACCTCCCGGACCCGCTCCGGGGCCAGCGCCTTCACCTCCGGGTGCGCCAGGTGCGGCACCAGGGCGTCGGGGAAGAACACCCGGCCCTGCTCCGCCTCGGCGTGGAACATCCGCCGTACGCCGCCGCGCACGCCGGCGGTCTCGTACCAGCGGTCCAGGGGACCCGGTGCCGTGCTCATGGGTGACTTCCGTTCCGTGAAGCGGGGGAGGGGGAGGGGGTGGGACGCGGGCCCGCCTGCGCGGACAGGCCCAGGTGGGCGGCGATCCGCCGGACCGCCTCCGCGACCAGCGGGGCGTCGACGGTGTGGCACAGCCGGAACCAGCCCGGCACGGGCGAGCGGAAGGCCCCGCCGGGCAGGATGCTGACCTTCGCCTTCTCGAACAGCTCCCGCCACAGCAGCTCCTCGCCCCCGAAGCCGGCCTCGGGCAGCCACCGCCCGAGGTCCAGCCAGACGGAGAAGCCCGCACCGGCCGGGGCGTACGGGATCCCGTACGCCTCCAGCAGCCCGGTCAGGTGCCCGTACGAGGAGCCCAGCCGCCGCCGGCCCGCCGCGAGGAAGGAGGCGGTCCACTCCGGGTCGGCCAGCAGCTCCGCCAGGGTGTGCTGGGTGGCCGTGGACACGGGCGCGAAGTACGCCAGCGCCCGCGCGGCGTCCCGGACCCGCGGATCGAGGGTGTGCAGCACCCCGGTCTTCAGGCCGGGCAGCCCGAAGTCCTTCGCGAAGCCCCAGACCACATGGGTGCGCCCGGCCCAGTCCGGGTTGACGGCGGGATCGGCGGCGCTGGTGAACTCCCGCGGGCCGAACACCGCGTGGGCGTAGATCTCGTCCGAGACCAGGTCCACGTCGTGCTCGCGCACCACGCGCAGCAGCTCGGCCAGCACCTCGGGCGCGTGCACCTCGCCGATCGGGTTGGAGGGGGAGGACAGCGCCACCGCCCGGACGGTGACCCCCTCCTCCCGGGCCCGCCGCAGCGCCCGGTCCACCGCCGCGGCCGTCAGCCGGAACCCGTCGGCGGGATCCAGGGGCGCGGGCAGGATCCGGGCGCCGGAACGGCCGCCGAGATCGGTGTCGAAGGCCCCGTAGTAGGGGGCGGGCACCACGATGGCCTCGCCCGGGTCGCACAGGACGGAGGCGATCGCGTCCAGCGCCCCGGTGGCACCGCTGATCACCACCAGGTCCTCGGCGTCCAGCGGGGTGCCGACGGTGTCCGACAGCAGCGCCGCGACCCGGCCGCGCAGCACGCCGGTGCCGTGCAGCGGGGCGTAGCGGGCCGTGGCCTCGTCCATCGGGGGCAGCTGCGCCAGCCGTCCCTCCAGCAGGTCCCACAGCAGCCGGTTCTCGGCGGTGCCCAGGTTCAGGTAGCCGTCGGGCCGGGTCAGCGCGTCGTACGGTTCGGCCTCCGCGCGGAAGTGGGCCTCGGCGATGGCCGGGGTGTCGGCGAGGAGCCGGGCGGCCTGGCGGGAGAGGCGGCGGGCGCCCATCAGGCCCTCCCGTGGTCGGCTTCGGCGCCGGTGAGGAGCCCCGGGTGCACGCCGAGGCCCATCGAGGCGTCGATGACGGCGCCGTGCAGCGGGGCGGAGTGCTCGCCCGCCAGCCAGCGCACCTGCTCGGCGATCTCCGCCGAGGTGATCATCCGCCCCTTGGGCAGCCGCGCGGAGAGCGCGTCCCGTTCCTCGGGGGAGAGCTTGTCCAGGGTGCTCGCCTGGAACATCGTGGTGTCGACGGCGCCCGGGCAGAGCGCGAACACGTCCACCGGGGAGTGCGCCAGGTCGGCGGCGAGGTGGCGGGTCAGATAGGTGAGGGCGGCCTTGCTCATCCCGTCGGCCGGGTGGAAGCCGGGGAACTGGAAGATCCCCCCGCCGACGCTGGAGATGTTGACGATCTTCCCGAAACCCCGCTCCAGCATCCCCGGCAGCAGCTGCTCGGTCAGCCACAGCGGACCCACCGCGTTGATCTGGAAGAACACGGACGCCTTCGCGTGCCCGGGCCCCTCGCTGTAGTGCTCGACCGTCTTCGAACCGACCGCGGCGTTGTTCACCAGGACGTCCACCGGCCCGGGCAGCCGGTCCAGCAGCAGCTCGTGGTCCTCCCACACGCCCTGGGTGAAGGGGAAGGCTTCGACCTTGGCGCGTCCGGTGAGGGCCAGCTCCTCCACCAGTTCCTCGGCCCGCGCCCGGCCGTTGCGGTAGGTGAACCAGACCGTCCAGTCCTCCTCCCGCGCGAATCTCTCCACGCAGGCCCGGCCGATTCCGCCGGAACCTCCGGTGATGAGCACACTTCGAGTCATCAACGTCCCCTCGAACGAAGAGTCCGATCGGGCCACCGCTGTCGCGTACCGGCGGAGCGATCGGAGCATTAACCCCAAGTGCAGTACAAATGAAGCCAGTCAGGGTCAAAGGCGGCTCGACTCCGGCTCGCGCGACGGATCTTTCCGGCCACCGGGTTCCGGGCAGGACGAACGCCCGGCCGAAAGGATCCGGCCGGGCGTTGGGGGGAGAGGGGCTGCTCAGGCCAGGTCGGCCGCTTCCACTTCCTCACGGGTGATGCCGAGCAGATAGAGCACGGCGTCCAGGAAGGGCACGTTCACGGCCGTGTGGGCGGCCTCGCGCACCACCGGCTTGGCGTTGAAGGCCACGCCCAGGCCGGCCGCGTTCAGCATGTCCAGGTCGTTCGCGCCGTCACCGATCGCGACCGTCTGGGACAGCGGCACCCCGGCCTCCGCGGCGAAGCGGCGCAGCAGCCGGGCCTTGCCCGCCCGGTCCACGATCTCGCCGGTGACCCGGCCGGTCAGCTTGCCGTCGACGATCTCGAGGGTGTTCGCCGAGGCGAAATCCAGGCCGAGGCGCTCCCGGAGGTCGTCCGTGACCTGCGTGAACCCGCCCGAGACCACGCCCACCTGGTAGCCCAGGGTCTTCAGCGTCCGCACCAGGGTCCGGGCGCCGGGGGTCAGCCGCACCTCGGAGCGGACCTTGTCCACCACCGACTCGTCCAGTCCCGCCAGCAGCGCCACCCGGGCGTGCAGGGACTGCTCGAAGTCCAGCTCACCGCGCATGGCCCGCTCGGTCACCTCGGCGACCTCGGCCTCGCAGCCGGCGTGCGCGGCGAACAGCTCGATGACCTCGTCCTGGATCAGGGTCGAGTCCACGTCCATGACCACCAGCCGCTGCGCCCGGCGGTGCAGCCCCGCCGAGACCACGGCCACGTCGACGCCGATCTGGGCGGCGGTGGTCGCCAGCGCGGTGCGCAGCGGCTCCGTCTCGGCGCCGGAGACCGCGAACTCGACGGCCGTCACCGGGTACTTGGCGAGCCGGAAGATACGGTCGATGTTGCCGCCGGTCGCGGTGATCCGGGCGGCGATGGTGGCCGTGGACTCCGCGGTGAGCGGGTGCCCGAGCACGGTGACGTGGGACCGGCCGACACCGCGGGGGCGGTTGTCGCCGGTACCGGAGATGATCTCGGCCGACAGCTTCAGCGACTCGGCCCAGCTGTGCACGGTGGCCCGCAGCTCGCCCTCGGCGGCGGTGGTGGGCTGGGTGACGAGGACGCACAGGACGATGCGGCCACGGGTGACGACCTGCTCGATGTCGACGACGTCGACGGAGTAGGCGGCGAGGGTGTCCATTAGCCCGGCGGTGATCCCGGGACGGTCCTTGCCGAAGATCTTGACGAGGAGGGTGGGGGCGTCGGAGGTCTGCGAAGCGCTCATGGTCCCCTCACCGTATCTTCCCGCCCCCCGGCCCGGGCCGCCCGTCCCACGTTCTGAACGCCCGCCCCGCCCGACGGGCTCCCGCTACGCGGGACGAGGTCCCCTACCCGCCCTTCCTCCGTTCCCCGGGGCTCCGCCCCGGACCCCGATACGTGCGCTGCGCGCCCGTGCGCTCAATCGCCGCGCGGGCTGGGATGTGCGCAGCACATCCCAGCCCCGCCGGCGTTTGAGGCGCGGGGGTCTGGGGGCGGAGCCCCCTGGGAACGGGCGAAGGGCGGGTAGGGGACTCCGCC
>NZ_JBHVUQ010000236.1:0-9669 GCF_042884105.1 Streptomyces sp. NPDC058157 | reverse complement strand
GTCTGGCCGTTGGCGGCACGGACGGCCCGGCTGATGTGGGTGGGGCTGACTAACCCCCAGCGCGGGGCGACGGCCGCCACGGTCGGCACGGCCCGGGCCGGCCGGGCCAGTTCCCGGCGGCAGCGCTCCAGCCGCTCGCGCAGGATCCAGCGCCCCACCGTCGTGCCCCCGGTGCGGAACAGCTTGTGCAGGTAACGCACCGACATGTGGTGGGCCGCCGCGATGCGCTCCGGGCCCAGGGCGGGGTCGCCCAGGTGGAGCAGGACGTACTCCTGCACACGGGTCAGCATGCCGTGCGCGTGCTCCGGAGCCTGCGGGTCGAGCCGGCCGCCCCGTTCGCGGAACAGGACGGCCAGCAGATCCGAGGTGGTCAGGGCGAGCCGGTGCGCGGTGTCCGGGTCGAAGCCGGCGGCCTGCTCGGCCAGTCGGGCCAGGAACGCCGCCACCAGCGAGGACGTCCCGCAGGCGCCGTCGAACAGGGTGCCGGTGGCGGTGCGCAGATCGGCGTCGGGGAGGCCCAGGCCCGCTTTGGGCACCCGGAAGGCCGTGAAGCGGAAGACGTCGGGCTGCTCGCGCCGGTAGGGCCGGCCGGCGTCCGAGCAGGTGAAGGTGCCGGGCCCGGCGACGGCCTGGCGGCCTTCCTGGGTGAGCCGCGCGCTTCCGCGCTGCTGGAGGGTGACGGTCAGGTACTCCTCGCCGCCCTGGGCGATCCTGCGCGCGCTGCGGTCCACCGTCTGGGGGCCGGCCTCCACCTCCGAGATCTGGAGGGGGCCGAGCCGCCTGCTGGTGATCGTCCCCGCCGAGGGCACCGGTTCGTGCAGCCGGACGTCGAGCGGGATGAAGGTGCCGGACACCAGCTCGTGCCAGTAGTCGGCGCGTTCACCGGGCGGCAGCGCGAGCGTGGACCGTATGACGGGCATGGAGGGCTCCGGGTGTGGTGGGCGTCGTTCTGCTCCCACTCTCGGATCCCCGCGCGCCGCGGCCATCCGTCACATGACGTACGCCGTGGACGCCCGGGCGGCTCAGTCCCCGGGTTCCCGCTCCACCACGTCGCGCAGCTGGCTGCGCGCGGACACGCCCAATGCGGGGAAGACCTGGTAGAGGTGGGTGCCGACGGTGCGGGGGGAGAGGAACAGCCGCTCGCCGATCTCCCGGTTGGTCAGGCCCTGGGCGGCCAGGCGGACGATCCGCTGCCGCTGAGGGGTCAGCGAGCGCAGGGCGCTGTGCGGGGCCGATTCGACGGCGATGCCGGCCGCGCGCAGCTCGGCCTCGGCGCGGGACGCCCACGGGCCGGCCCCGAGCCCCTCGAAGACCTCGCGCGCCTTGGTCAGGGCCGTGCGGGCGTCGGCGATCTGCCGCTGCCGGCGCAGCCATTCGCCGTACTCCAGCCACACCTGGCCCCGTTCGAAGGGCCAGCGCCGGCCCGCCGGGTCCTCCAGGGCCTCCCGGAAGTGCCCTCCCGCGTCGGCCGGAGCGGCGAGCAGCGCCGTGGCACGCAGCAGGACCTGGCGCAGCCGGGCCGACGCCCCGTCGCCGACCTCGGCGCGGACGTGGGCGAGGACGCCACGGGCGTCCTCGGTGCGGCCGGTGAGCGCGGCGGCGGCCGCGAGGTCGGCGACGGCGTAGGGGGACAGGTGGTAGTGCAGCGGTGCCCCCGGTCCGTCGAACAGGGCGCGCAGGTGGCGGTGGGCGGCGGTGTGGTCCCCGAGGGCGGCGGCCGCCAGACCGGCGGCCCGGTGGGCGCGGGCCGCGGTGGCGAGCGCTCCGGTCGGCTCGGTGACGGCCAGGACGGCCGCCGCGTGGCCCAGGGCCGTCTCCGCCTCACCCGTCAGGGCGCACACGGTGGCGAGGGCGGCCAGGGCACGGGCGGGACCGAGGGTGTGCCGGCCCGCCAGGAACGTTTCGGCGAGCCGCTCGACGCCGAGGCGGGCATCGGCCCACCGGCCGCCGTCGAGATGGGCGAAGGCCAGGTCGGCGGCGGTGGTGCCGGCGTGGAAGTCCGCGGCGCCCTCCCACTGCGGGTTGACGAGTTCGCCGAGCAGGCTGATCGAGGTCTCGGTCTCGTCGAGCAGCATGCACAGGACGCCCAGCGTGTGGCGCTCGGTGGGGAGCAGCCCGGGGGAGGCCGTCACGGTGGGCAGCAGGGCGCGGATCGCCGGTCCGTGGACGAACGGGTCCGTGCATCCGGTGTCCCACAGGTGGAACGGGTGGGCGGCCATGCCGTCGTCGCCGGAGCGCGCCGCGAGCATGGGGCGGACCCGCTCCCGCTGCGCGGGAAGGCCCGAGTGGTACGCGATGCCGGTGGCGATCGTGGAGACGCCCGCGTCGATCTGCGCCGAGTCGGGCAGCTCGTCGGGCACCACCAGGGCGAAGGCGCGTTCCATGCGCAGGGTCAGCATGGCGACGAGCCCGCTGAGCGCCGCTATCCAGCGCAGCGCCTCCGGGCCGACCTCCAGGCGGGAGGCCTCGGCGGCGAGGGCTTCGGCCCGCTCCGTGTCACCGGCGACGACGGCCGCGTAGGCCGCGGTCGACAGCAGCCGTGTCCGCTCGGCCGCCACGGGGTGCAGCTGGGCCGCACGTTCGAGCCCGGCGACGGTCTCGGCGACGGCGCCCCGGGCGAGGGCGCGCATGGCGGTGGCCTCCAGCTCGCCCGAGACGGCCGGATCGGGGGCGATCGTGGCGGCGGACAGCTGCCAGGCCCGCCGGTCCGGATCCGCGCCGAGTACGGCCGCGAGCGCCAGGTGGGCGCGGCGCCGCTCGGCGAACGGGGCGGCTCCGTAGACGGCGGAGCGGATCAGCGGGTGGCGGAAGGCGATGCGGTCGGCCTGCAGGCGCACCAGTCCGGCGCGCTCGGCGGGCAGCCACACCTCCGTGTCGGGGCCGGACGGCAGCGCGGCGAGGACGTCGGCCAGGGCGGCGCCCTCGGCGGCGGCGGCGACCACCAGCGCGGCGCGGGTGGCGGCGGGCAGCGCGTCCAGCTGGCCGGCGAAGGTGTGCTCCAGCAGATCGGTGACCGGTACGGGGCCGACGGCGGGGAGGCGCCCGTCGCGGGCGGCGGAACGGGCCAGCTCGACCAGGGCCAGCGGGTTGCCGGCGGCGGTGTCGAGGAGGTGGCGGCGGGCCGCGCCGACGGGGGCGCCCGGCTGCGCGGCGAGGAGCTCCTCCGCCTCGGCGGGCGGCAGCGGGCGCACGACCAGCTCCGGGACGGCCGCGTCCAGCCAGTCAGGGCGGCAGCCCCGGGCGGCGACGACCAGGCCGATCGACTCCCCGTCCAGGCGGCGGCTCAGGAATCCCAGTACCTGGCAGCTGCCGCGGTCGAGCCACTGCGCGTCGTCGACGGCCAGCAGCAGCCGCGCGGTGGAGGCGGCCTGGGACGTGAGGGTGAGCACGGCCAGGCTCATCATCATCAGGTCCGGCGGAGCCGGGTCGTCCCCGAGGCCGAACGCCGCCAGCAGCGCGGCCCGCTGACGGGACGGCAGAGCGCCGGCGTCGTCCAGGAGCGGCAGCAGCAACTGGTGCAGGCCGGCGAAGGCCAGCTCCGACTCGGCGGCGTTCCCCCGTACGCGCAGCACCCGGCAGCCCGCCCGGCCGGCCTCCTCGACGGCGGTGTCCAGGAGCAGGGTCTTGCCCACTCCGGCCTCCCCGAGGAGCAGCACCGACGACGCCGCTCGGGGGGAGAGCGCCTCGGCGATGAACGCCCGTTCTTCCTGACGTCCGATCACCACGGGACTCCTGAAACCTCATTCGTGCGAAACCGCGCCCTCCGCCCGCACCGTCCGGCGACCCGGCGGAGGCCACTGGCCGGAGCATAGTCGCCGCCGCCCCGATGGCGAATTCGTGAAGATCGACGGCGGACGGGGTGCCGTGTGGAAGATCTTCCGGGTGCCGAGGGCCGACACTCCGTGCGCTTCCCGCGGCCGCCGACAGGACGCGGACCACCGGTCGGCGCGCGACGGGATCACGACCGCGGCCGGGCAGGACCAGCCGGCCCGAAGGGGGGCCGCCGGGCGCGCCGCCCGTCAGCCCGGCCCCGAACCCGTGCCCCGCGACCCCCACCCGGCGGAGCCACCCACACCCCACCCTGCGCCATCCGATCGGCCCTCCCGTCTCGCGCGCATCCGCCGGGCGCTGGTTGTCTGAAGCCGGATCCTCAGGAGGCCGGCGATGCCACAGGTCAACCAGCCGCGGGACGACCAGCCGCAGGACGACCGTGCGCAGGACGGGGGACAGGACGAACTGGCCGCGCTGAGGGAGCGCGTGCTCGCGCTGGAGACGGCGGCCGCCGCGCGGCCCCCGCGCCGGCACCGCACGCGTTCCCTCCTGGGCGCCCTCCTGATCGTGCTGGGCTGCGTACTCGCCCCCCTCGGCATCCTTGCCTCCTGGACCTCCGACATCGTCGGGGACAGCGACCGCTACGTCAGCACCGTCGCGTCCCTCGCCTCCGACCCGGACGTACAGGCCGCCGTGGCGAACCGGGTCACCGGCGCGGTCATGGAGCACATCGACCTCCCGGCGCTGCTTGAGGACGCGGCCCCCGACCAGCGCCCGCTGCTGGAAAAGGCGCTGGGAGGGCTCGGCGGCTCGCTCGAGGGGGTGCTGAGCAGCTTCGTCCGGGAGAAGGCGCGGGAGGTCGTGGCCTCGGACGCCTTCGAGACGGTGTGGACGGACGCCAACCGAGCGGTCCACACCTCACTGGTGCGGGCCCTGACCGGAAGCGACGAGGGCGCCGTCCGGATCAGGAACGACGCGGTGACCCTCGACCTCGCCCCGGTGATCGAACAGGTCAAGCAGCGGCTCGTGCAGTCCGGGCTGGGGGTGGCGAAGAAGATCCCGGAGATCCACACCGACTTCACCCTCGTGCAGTCGCAGGACATCGGCCGGGTCCGGACCGGCTTTCGGCTCCTGCAGCTCGCGGGCGCGTGGCTGCCCGTACTCGCCGTCCTCCTCACCGCCGGGGGCGTCCTGCTCCGCGCCCGCCGGCGTCGCGCGCTCGTCGGGGCGGCCCTCGGGTTCGCGGCGGCCGCGCTGGTCCTCGGCACCGCGCTGACGGTCTTCCGGACGGTGTACCTGAACGCCCTGCCCGACACGGTCTCCCAGGCGGCCGCCGGCTCCGTCTACGACGCGATGGTCCACCTGCTGCGGCTGTCCGTGCGCACGGTCGCGGTACTGGGGGTGGTCGTCGCCCTCGCCGCCTGGCTGACGGGGCCGGGCCGCGGGGCCGGTGCGGTCCGGGCGGTGTGGGGTTCCGGCATCACCGCCACGCGGGGCACGGCCGACCGGCTGGGACTGCGTACGGGCCCGGTCGGCCCGTTCGTCCACCGCCACCGCACCTCGATCACCTGGATCCTGGTGGCCGGCGCCGTCGTCGCGTACGTCCTGTGGCCCCATCCGACCGGCTGGGTGGTCGTGGGATGCGCCCTGGCACTTCTCTTCGCCCTCGCGGCGGCGCAGTTCCTCGCCGAGGAGCCCGGACGGGAGGCCGTCTAGGCCGGCACCCCGGCCACCCGGCCGTCGGCGACCTCCTCCGGCAGGGCCCGGTCGAAGACGTCGTCCCCGCCCAAGTACGCGGCGACCGCGATCCGGCCCGCGGAGCGCGCGTGCGCCCGGGTGCAGCGGAACGGCGACTCGTCATCCGCCCTGAGCGGACCGGGGCCTACTCGGCCGGACGGGTGGCCGGCCGCCCCTCGATCACGGCCACCGGACCCCTCCGGCCGGAGGCCGTGAACTCCTCGTGCCCGGACCTCGGCGCATTCTTCGGGGCGGCCTTCCCGCGGGCGGCCCGCTCCTCAGGCGACAGCCAGGGCCCGCCGCCGGCCCCGGCCGCCCCGTCCATCGGAGTCGGGCGAACCTCCTGGCCCGTGGTCCCCGGGCCCTTGCGCTGCCGGCATGCGCTCCGCGCGACGGGAGCCCGCCCGCACGTACGCCGGTCAGGGCGGTCCGCTCCCCGGGGCCCGGACCGGGCTGCCCAGGCGCTCGGCCAGATACGGCTCCTGCGCCAGCACCGCGCCCGCGCTGAGCCCGATCGCGATGGCCACGCACAGCACGATCAGCCAGGACAGCAGCACGAAGACCGAGCCGAACGCGCCGAACTCGCCCAGCACCCGGTTGAGGGCGAGCGGCATGTACAGTCGCGCGCCGAGCGACAGCGCGGTGACGGCCACGGCGCTGAGCAACGCCCCGGGCAGCAGCGGCCGCCAGCCGACCGCACCGCCGAGCAGCAGGTGCTGCGTCCACCACCACGCCGCCGTCTGGAGGAGCAGCGTGAGGGGGACGCCCAGCCACAGCCCCGCGCCGAACCCGTCGCGCACCGGCCCCTGCACCACCAGCAGGCCCGTCCAGACGGCGATCCACACCACCCAGCGCCAGACCGCGACCCGGGCCGCGCCCCGCGGGATCCCCCACGCGCGCCGGCACAGCCGCTGGACCGCCCGGCTCACCGCGGTCGCCGACAGCAGCACCATCACCGACCCCACCACCCCCACCGCGTTCTGCACGTCCTCGTCCGTCCCGGCGAAGAACTCGTCGAGCTCCTCACGGGACTGGCCGCTGAGCCCGAAGAGGGCGCGCAGCGACGAGGTCAGCTGTTCCTGGAGGGCCTCCGGGGCGAGCGAGGCGACGACGAAGAGCAGGGGAACGACGGTCAGGAGGACCTGCGCGGCCACCCGGGTGGCGGAGTCGAAGATGTTCACCGCGATCATGCGCTCCGCCAGATGGGTGATCACGGGGAAGCGGACCTCGCTGCGGTACCGGATCCGCCGCCCGGCCTCCGCCAGCTCCCGCGAGCGGGTCCGCCACCACGATGCCCTCAGCACGCCGCGCACCGCCCTCCTTGGTCCCCGTCCAGGTTGACGGAACCGCCCGGGCACGGCACGTCGACGCAAGGGCCTGACCACGATGACGAACGGGCGCACCCGGACGGCATCGGGGGCCGCGCTGTGACGACGACGGGCGACCGCTCGTAGAACCAGGTGCCCACCGCGGCGGCGCCCGGGTCGGCCCCCGGCTCGCGCAGGGCGTAGAGCACCTTGGCGCCGACCCGCAGGACGGTCTTGCCGTAGGGGAGGTCGGGGTGGCGCTCGCGCATCCTGTGGAAGAACCCCGTCGGGGAGGAGCACTCCTCCTGCGCTGCTTCGGCGTCGTCGAGATACCGCCGGGTTGCGGCGATGACGCGGGTGGCGTCGTCGTCGAGGTCCCTGTTCTTGCGTCCGGCGACGATGCGGCCGGGCGCGAGGGCCTCGACGGTGTCGATGGCGCCCCGCCAGGCGTCGGGACCGCCTCCATCCGACTCGCCGATGTACATGTGGGCGCCGTTGTAGAGCGCGTCCCCGGCGACCGAGGCATCCACGCCACCGGCGTGGCGGCGCTGATGGAGGCCGCACGGGTCTCGCCGCGCACCTTCTACGTGCACTTCCCGACCTAGAACGACCTGGTGGAGGAGTATCTCCGCCGCTTCGAGTCGGAGAAGTCGATCGCGGCCGAGGCGGAGTTGGAGCGGGAGGACCTGCCTCCGGTCCAGCGGCTGCTGGGGGTCTTCGCCCCGGTCGGCGGCGACACGGCGCTGATCCGTGGATGCCCGTTCCACAATGCCGTCATCGAAGGAGTCGTAGGGCTCCCCGAGGTGACCCGCCTCGCGCAGCGGCACAAGCAAGCCTTCCGCGACCGCCTCGCGGCCACGGCCGCCGAAGCCGGAGCGGCCCACCCCGAGACCCTCGCCGGGCAACTCGCCGTGCTCTTCGAGGGCGCCAACGCGCTGGCGGCCTCCTGCAACGACCCGCAGGCGTTCACGGATGCCCGGCGAGCCGCCGAGATGCTGCTGGACATCGCCCTCGGCGCCGCTTCCGGAGACTGAAACGCCCCATCCGGGATCGAAGCCGGTGCCAGGGGCGGCCCCGCGGGGATGAATGGCAGACCGGTCCACGCCTTCCGCATGGCGCCCAGGCCGGCGCCCTCTCCGCCACCACCGAGCAGCGGAACGACCGCGACGAGACGACGGACTGACCGGGGTCGTTGGGGTATCGGGCTTCGGTCCCGCCCAGCCGGTCCGGCCGCACGCCAAGAGCCCGCTGCTCCCGGCCGTGAACCAGGCCCCGTCCGCCGCGCACGGCAGCGCGACCGGGGGCCTGGGCCCGCCGGAGCAAGGGAGGGGGCTGCCGCCGGGTGCCGGGGTGACTCAGGCGATGGAGAACTGAGCGATGTACTCGGCGAACGGTGGGATTCCCACTTCTGCACGGCGCTCGTCCATGAGCTCGGACTCCTCGCAGGGCCACGGGGCCGGCGCGCCGTCCTTCACGCCGGCGATCTGCGTGCCGTGGATCTGCTTCCTCCCTTCGTTCACAAGGGTGCGATCCCGCAGGAAGGCAAGATCTCGCGGGTCGGCGGCACCGTCGGCCACCGCCCGCTCCATCAGCCGCAACGCGCGCCGCTGAACGTCGAGCTGCCGGTCGGCGTGTTGCGCGATCAGCCACGCGGCCCGGGCCGCATCCTCACCGACCAGTTCCGCGGTCGGCCATCCGTGCGCGTCCATGATCTCGCTGAGACGGTCCGCGTGCTGTGCGGTCAAGCGCCGCCAGGCCAACTGCTCCGCCGGGTCTTCGCTGTTCGCGTAGCGCGCGGCCTGGTGATCTGCCGCAACCATCCTGTTGAGCTCCGCAGCCACTGCGGCAATGTCAGATGCCATCCCGACTCCACGTCAGATCGAGGCTCTCGCTGGTCATCCGCAACCTTAGGTGTGCAAATCGCGATAAAATCTCGTCCCGCAGGATGGTGACAGGCGCGTCCGAATCTTGGGAAAGTTGATCTACTCACCGGAGCCAGAGCCGGATCGATGCAACGCTGGCTGTCCCGTAGAAGACGCGAGCGCGCTTGTCGAAGCGCGTCGCAACGGCGCGCAAGTCCTTCAACCGATTGATCGTGTACGCGACTTCATTTCGGCGCCTGTACATCTCCTTGTCGAAGTCGGCGGAATGGCGTGCTTGATCTGGCGTCTGCGCAGGTAGCGGCGAGTTTGCCGGTCAGACCACCTCGGGAGCGTCCGAGTCCCTCGTCAGGGCGGTGCTGCCGAGGCGTTGATCTTTTTTCAGGATCCGCGGTGCTCTGTGCGGAGCCCCGGCCGCGTGCTGGTGAGCTCGGCATGCGGTCGAGTCGACGCTGACCTCGGCGTCGGCCAGCACGGCCTGAAGGACCCTGCCCCAGGTCCCATCCGCGGACCAGCGCCGATGCCGCTCGTAAACCGTCTTCCAGCTCCCGAACCGCTCCAGCAGATCACGCCAGGGCACTCCCGCGCGGACCCGGAACAGCATCCCGCTGATCGCATGCCGGTGGTCGCGCCAACGCCCGCCGCGACCAACGGACTGCGACAGATGCGGCTCAAGCCGCATCCACGCGCCCCTGGTCTGATCTCCCCGCCCCGTGACCAGAGCCGCCCGGATCGTGCTGCGTGGGCCCCTCCGGCAGGGGTTCATCACCGTCCCGAAGGCGGCGACACGTCCGGAGCGCGGCCGGAGGCCCGGGGTCAGCTCCAGCCGGGTCCCGGGGCCCGGTGGAGGGCGATCAGCAGGCGCCAGACCCGTCCCGCGATCTCGGCGGGGGTGGCCTCGATGAGGCCGTGCAGCCAGTCGGCGAGGATCCCGGCGAAGGTCGCGGCCACGGCGGAGGCGATCAGGTCGGCCT
>NZ_JBHVUQ010000235.1:0-9745 GCF_042884105.1 Streptomyces sp. NPDC058157 | reverse complement strand
GTGTCGCACCCCGCCCCGGCCCCCGCCGGAGCCGCCGCCTGGCCGGACCCGACCGCCCCGGCCCCGGCCGTCGCCCCCGCCCCCGGGAACCTGCGGGCCCGGCTGACCACCTTCGTCGGGCGGGAGGAGGACATCCGGGCCATCGGCGGCGACCTCGCGCGGGCCCGGCTCGTCACCCTGCTCGGGCCCGGCGGGGCCGGCAAGACGCGGCTGTCGCAGGAGGCCGCCGAGGCGTACCCCGCGGCCGACTGGCCCGACGGGGTGTGGCTCGTGGAACTGGCGCCCGTCGACGACCCCGAGGACGTCGCCGAGGCCGCCCTCGCCGCCGTCGGCGCCCGCGAGACCAAGCTGCGCGGCGCCGCCGCCGAGGAGCTGCGCGCCCTCACCGACCGCACCGGCGACGACCCCCTCGACCGGCTCGCCGAACACTGCTCCCGCCGCCGGCTCCTGCTGCTCCTGGACAACTGCGAGCACGTCATCGGAGCCGCCGCCGAACTCGCCGAACGCGTCCTGACCCGGTGCCCCGGCGTGCGGATCCTCGCCACCAGCCGGGAACCGCTCGGCGTGCCCGGGGAGTTGCTGCGGCCCGTCGAGCCGCTGCCCGACCCCGTCGCGCTGCGGCTGCTGGACGACCGCGGGGCCGCCGCCAAGCCCGGCTTCCGGGTCGCCGACGACCCGGAGGCCGCCGCCGAGATCTGCCGCCGCCTCGACGGGCTGCCGCTCGCCATCGAACTGGCCGCCGCCCGGCTGCGCCTGCTCACCCTCCGCCAGATCGCCGACCGCCTCGACGACCGCTTCCGGCTGCTCACCGGCGGAGCCCGCACCGTCCTGCCCCGCCAGCAGACCCTGCGCGCCGTCGTCGACTGGTCCTGGGACCTGCTGGACGGCGCCGAACGGGCCGTCCTGCGCCGGCTGTCCGTCTTCGCCGGCGGCTGCGACCTGGAGGCCGCCGAGGCCGTCTGCGCCGACGGCAGCGGGCTCGACGTCGCCGACGTCATGGCGGCCCTGGTCGACAAGTCCCTCGTCGTCGCCGCCCCCGGCCCGGCCGGCGACATGCGCTACCGGCTCCTGGAGACCGTCGGCGAGTACGCCGCCGAGCGCCTCGACGAGACCGACCGCGACGAGACCGAGCAGCGCCACCTCGTCCACTACCGCGAACTCGCCCGCACCACCGAGCCCCGGCTGCGCGGCCACGGCCAGCGCGCGGCAGCCGACCGCCTCGCCACCGAGTACGAGAACGTCCGCACCGCCCTGCGCCGCGCCCTCGCCACCCGCGACGCCGGCGAGGTGCTGTGCCTGATCCACGCCCTGGCCTGGTACTGGCACATGCAGGACCTGCGCGCCGAGACCCGGCACTGGACCGAGGCCGCCGCCGCGCTCGGCCCCGACCCCTTCACACCGCCCCACGTCCCCGCCGGGCCCGTCCACGAGCGGCTCCTCGACACGCCCCCGCCCTACTCCGGCGAGGTCCTCGCCGAGGGCTGGCGCGCCCTGCACCTGGTACGCCTGACCGGCCGGGACCAGACGAGCGCCGACTGGGACAACCCGGAGGTCCGCGCACAGGTGGCGGGCGTCCTCGCCGTCTACCGGCCGGGCCTCCCGCAGACCTGCCGGACCCCGGGCGCGCTGTGGATCTACGCCGTGATGATCGCGGGGGACGCCGGGCTGCTCAAGCGGGTCGTCGACGCGACCGTCGCGACCGCCCGCGAGCTCGGCTACGGCTGGGAGCTCGCCTCCGCCCTCCAGCTGCGGGCCAACATCCTCGCCAACCGCGCCGACTGGGCCGGCGACGCCTCCCGCGACGCCGACGAGAGCCTGGCCCTCTTCCGTGAACTCGGCGACGACTGGGGCTGCGCCGAGGCGCTGTCGGCCCGGGCCGAGGCCCGGGAGAAGCGCGGGGACTACGCCCTGTCCGCCCAGGACTACCGCGCGGCGATCGAGCACGCCGAACGCCTGGGCGCCAAGGCGCAGGTGACGGTGTTGCGGGTGCGGATGGCGGGCTCCCTCGTCGAGAGCGGCCGGATGGAGGAGGCCGAGCGCATCCTCGTGGAGGACCTCGCCACGGTGGAGCGGTTCGGCAACGAGGCCGTGCCGGCCGGCCGGATGTTCCTCGCCGGGATCTACGGCCGCACCGGCCGGATCCCGGCGGCCCGGGAGGAGATCCGGCTGCTGCGGGAGGAGTTCGCATTCGGCGCCTTCGCCGTCTTCGACGTGTTCCTGCTCGCCACGACGGCCTGGCTGGACAACCAGGAGGGCAAGTACGAGGACGCCCTGGCCCTGGTCCGCGAGGCGGCGCGGGCGGGCCGGCACCCGCTGGCGATGATGGTCGCCCCGCACATGCCCGCCCTGTACCTGCTGACGGCCGCGGTGGCCCGGATCGGCCTCGGCGGGCCGGACGCGGCCCACGAGGGCGCGCGGCTGATCGGCGCCTACCACGCCCACCTGCCGGCCGGGCACTTCCCCGTCAGCACCGAACGCGAGGACGCCGCCCGCGCCGGGCAGCGGGCGCGGGCGGAGCTGGGGGACGCCGGGTACGAGGCGGCGTACGCCGAAGGCGGCGGCCTCTCCCTGGAGGAGGCCACCGCCCTCATCTGATCCGGCCGGCTCCCCCGTGCGGGCCGTCCGGGACGCGATCCGGACGGACCGGCCGCCCGGGATCAGGTCTTCTGGCGGAACTTGCGGACCGCGATCGGCATGGTGACGGCGGTGATGCCCACCGACCACGCCAGCGTGATCCACACGGAGTGGCCCAGCGGGGTGCCGTTGATCAGCCCGCGGGCCGCGTCGGCCAGGTTGGACAGCGGATTGACGTCGGTGAAGCTCTGCAGCCAGCCGGGCATCGTCGTCGGCGGGGCGAAGATCGAGCTGCCGAACTGCAGCGGCATCAGGACCAGCATCGCCATGCCCTGGACGGCCTGCGCCGTCTTCATGGTCAGACCCAGCAGGATGAAGATCCACATCAGCGAGGCGCCGAAGACGGCCGACAGCCCGATGGCGAGGAACAGGTCCAGCACCGAGGTCTTGATGGACAGGCCCAGGATGAAGCCCACGGCGAGCAGGATCGCGATGGCGACCATCATCCGGCCGAGCTCGACCACGATCTTCGCGATGAGGACCGAGGACCGGGCGATCGGCATGGACCGGAAGCGGTCCATCACGCCCTTCTTGAAGTCGTCGTTGACGCCGGTGCCGACACCCATGGCGATGTTCATGCCCATCATCGCCATCAGGCCGGGGACCACGTAGTTGACGTACTCGCCCTGGTTGCCCTTGCCGGAGATGGCGCCGCCGAAGACGAAGACGAACAGCAGCGTGAAGATGATCGGCATGAACAGGACGTCGAACATCGACTCCGGGTCCTGCTTGATCTGCAGGGCGTTGCGGCGCACCAGGGCGCCGATGTGCCGCAGGTTGCCCCGCAGGCCGATCCGGCCGTCCTCGGACGGGGCCGCCGCGGCCGCCCGGGGGGCCGCGGGCTTGGTGGTGGTGACGGTGCTCATGCCGCGACCTCCTCGGTCTTCTCGGTGGGAACGGAGTCCTCGGACGGGGCGGGCCGCTGTCCGGTGATGGACAGGAACACCTCGTCGAGGCTGGGCAGGTAGGTGCCGAGGTCGGCGATTGCGTACCCGCGGCCGGCCAGCAGGCCCACGACGGCCGTCAGCTGCTCGTCGCTCAGGATCGGGACGAGGAGCACGCCCTCGTCCGGGACGGCCTGGGCGCCGGACACCCCGTCCAGACCGGCCTCGGACAGGGCGCGGGCCATGTCCGGCAGGTCGGCGGAGGCCACCGGGCGGATCCGCAGGGTCCGGCCGCCGACGCGGGCCTTCAGCTCGTCGACCTTGCCGTTGGCGATGACCTTGCCGCGGTCGATGACCGTCAGCTCGCTCGCGAGCTGCTCGGCCTCCTCCATGTACTGGGTGGTGAGCAGGACGGTGGCCCCCTCGGCGACCATCCGCTGCACCTCGTCCCACACCTCGTTGCGGGTGCGGGGGTCCAGGCCCGTGGTCGGCTCGTCCAGGTACAGGACGGCCGGGCGGCCGATCATCGACGCGGCCAGGTCGAGCCGGCGGCGCATGCCGCCGGAGTAGTGCATCGCGGCCTTCTTCGCGGCCTCGGTGAGCGAGAACCGCTCCAGCAGCTCGTCGGCCCGCGACCGGGCCTCCTTGCGGGACAGGTCCAGCAGCCGGCCGATCATGTAGAGGTTCTCCCAGCCGGAGAGCTTCTCGTCGACCGAGGCGTACTGGCCGGTCAGGCCTATGGTGCGGCGCAGCTGCCGCGGCTGGCGGACCACGTCGTAGCCCGCGACCGTCGCCGTGCCGGAGTCGGGCACGATCAGGGTGGACAGGCAGCGGACCAGGGTGGTCTTCCCGGCGCCGTTCGGGCCGAGGACACCGAGCACGGTGCCCTCGCGGACGTCCAGGTCGACCCCGTCCAGGGCCTTCGTGTCGCCGTAGTGCTTCACCAGCCCCCGCACTTCGACGGCGTGGGGCTTCTTGTCGTTTCGCGTCATGTCCCCCATGGGACCAGCCGCCACTGACAACCCCCCGACAAACCCCCGACAGGCGGCCGACAGCCCGCCGACACCCCGGGAGCGGGCTGTCGGCGGGCCGCAGGCGCCGCCTGCCGGCGGCTCCGGGACTAGTGGAAGGCGTGCTCCGGCTGCGGGAACGTTCCGCCGACCACGTCCTCGGCGAAGGCCTTCGCCGCGTCACCCATGGTCGCGCGCAGGTTCGCGTACTGCTTCACGAACCGGGGCATCTTCCCGCCGGTCAGGCCCATCATGTCGGTCCACACCAGCACCTGCGCGTCGCACTCCGCACCCGCCCCGATACCGACGGTCGGGATGTGCAGGGACCGGGTGACCTCCGCGGCCAGCTCGGCCGGGACCAGCTCCAGGACCACCGCGAACGCGCCCGCGTCCTGCGCCGCCTTCGCGTCGCGCAGCAGCTGGTGCGCGGCCTCGTCGCCCCGGCCCTGCACCCGGTAGCCCATCGCGTTCACGGACTGCGGCGTCAGGCCCAGGTGGGACATGACCGGGATGCCGGACTGCACGATCAGCTCGGTCTGGGCCAGCGAGCGCTCGCCGCCCTCCAGCTTCACGGCCCCGACACCGGCCTCCTTCACCAGCCGGGTCGCGCTGCGCAGCGCCTGCACGGCGCCTTCCTGGTAGGAGCCGAACGGCAGGTCGCCGACGACCAGCGCCCGGCTGGTGCCCCGTACGACGGCCGCCGACAGCAGCGTCATCTCGTCCATCGTCACGGGGACGGTGGTCTCGTAGCCGAGGTGACAGTTGCCCATCGAGTCGCCGACGAGGATCACCGGGATACCGGCCTCGTCGAACACGGACGCCGTCATGGCGTCGTAAGCGGTGAGCATGGGCCACTTCTCGCCGCGCTCCTTGGCGAGGGTGAGGTCGCGGACGGTGATCCGCCGGGTGCCCGTGCCTCCGTACAGGGTGGGGGAGGCGGCTTCGCGGGCAGGCGAAACGGCATGCGTCATTGCAACTGCTCCTTGTGTCATCTCGAGGCGCCCTCACGGCGTCCCCGGACTCACCCACCATGGTGGCACTCCCGCGGCCGTGGACGGAAGTGCCGCAGCCACGGCGCACCGACCGGTCCGTCACACTCCTGGCCGGGCTCCAGGCGCGCGGGAGCCAATGTGCGCGTTTCGTGACAAGCGGAACCCCGGCCGCACGGCCGTTCGTCCTCCCGGTCGTACGTCCGTGAAGGACGGCACGGAAGGCTCTCGTCATCGCCTAGGGTCAAGGGGCGGGGACGGAGCGCGAGCACGGCAGCGAGGACATGGCATGGCACAGGCGTACATGACGGAGACGGGGAACGGCGGCTCCGAGCCCGGGCCCTCCGGATCCGGTCTGCGACGCCGATGGGCCGCGCTGCGCCGCAAACTGGACGAGCTGCGCCGCGACCCCGGCATCTGGAAGCGCGGCATCGTCACCGCCGCCTTCGCCCTGCTGATCTCCGGGATCATGGTCTTCCACGCCGAGCTGCCCAACGACGTCGGCAACCTCGGCAGCCTCACCGAGACCTTCCTGCCCTGGCTGGGCGTGTTCGTACCGTTCCTGCTGGCCGTCGCCGTGGTCCGCAGGTCCGCGACGGCCCTGCTCGCGATACTGCTGACGGCCGCGGTCTGGGTGAACCTCTTCGGCGGCCTGGTCACCGACAAGTCGGGCTCCGGCGGCAACCTCATGGTCGCCACCCACAACGTCGACGCCGACAACGCCGACCCGCGCGGCACGGCCCGTTCGGTGGCCAAGTCCGGGGCCGACATCCTGGCCCTCACCGAGCTCAAGGCGAGCGCCGTCCCGATCTACGAGGAAGTCCTCTCGGGGACGTACAAGTACCACGCGGTCGAGGGCACGGTCGGCGTGTGGAGCAAGTACCCGCTGACCTCCAGCAAGCCCGTGGACATACGGCTCGGCTGGACCCGGGCCATGCGCACCACCGTCGCCGGCCCCTTCGGCGAGATGGGCGTCTACGTGGCCCACCTGCCGTCCGTCCGGGTCAAGCTGAACGCCGGCTTCACCGCCAACCAGCGCGACAACAGCGCCGACGCGCTGGGCGCGGCGCTCGCCGCCGAGCCGCTGAAGAACGTCGTCCTGCTCGGCGACCTCAACGGCACGATGAACGACCGCTCGCTCTCCGAGGTCACCTCGCAGATGCGCTCCACCCAGGGCGCCGCCGGCAACGGCTTCGGCTTCAGCTGGCCCGCCCAGTTCCCGATGGCCCGCATCGACCAGATCATGGTCCGCGGGGTGAAGCCGGAGGCCTCCTGGACCCTGCCGCGCACGGGCAGCGACCACCTCCCGGTCGCGGCGCGGCTCACGGTCCGCAAGTAGCGCCGGACACGCGCAAGGGCCCCGCCGTACGCCGCGGCGGGGCCCTTGCGTACGCCCTACGGGTGCTCGCGCCAGCCGTTGGTGATCGGCAGCCGCCGGTCCTTCCCGAAGCCCTTCGCGGAGATCTTCGTGCCCGGCGGGTACTGGCGCCGCTTGTACTCGGCCGTGTCGACCATCCGGATGGTCCTCGCCACCAGCTCCCGCTCGAAGCCGGCCGCCACGATCGCCTCCAGGCCCTGGTCACGGTCCACGTACAGCTCCAGGATCGCGTCCAGCACCGGGTAGTCCGGCAGTGAGTCCGTGTCCACCTGGCCCGGGCGCAGCTCGGCGCTCGGCGGCTTCACGATCGAGTTCTCCGGGATCGGCGGGGTCTCGCCCCGCTCGGCCGCGGCCCGGTTGCGGTGGCGGGCGAGCCGGAAGACGTCCGACTTGTAGACGTCCTTGATCGGCCCGTACGCGCCGACGGAGTCCCCGTAGAGGGTGGAGTAGCCCACGGCCAGTTCCGACTTGTTGCCCGGGGCCAGCACGATGTGGCCCTCCTGGTTCGACAGCGCCATCAGCAGCGTGCCGCGCAGCCGGGACTGGAGGTTCTCCTCGGCCAGGCCGGTCAGCTCCAGCGCGCCCGTGTAGGCGTCGAACATCGGCTCGATCGAGACGGTCCGGAAGTTCAGGCCGGTCCGGCGGGCCAGGTCGGCGGCGTCGTCCCGGGAGTGCTGCGAGGAGTACTTCGAGGGCATCGACACCCCGTACACGTTCTGCGCGCCGATCGCGTCGCAGGCGAGGGCGGCGACGAGGGCCGAGTCGATGCCGCCGGAGAGCCCGATCAGGACGGACCGGAAGCCGTTCTTCCGGACGTACGCCCGCAGGCCCACGACCAGCGCGTCGTACACCTCCTCGTCGTCGTCCAGGCGGTCGGCGTAACCGCCGGTCACCACCGGCTCGTACGGCTCCACCGGCTCCGCGGACAGGACGACGCGCTCGATGCGCAGCCCGTCGTCCACGATTCCCTCCGGGGCGTCGGGGCGGGCGGCCGGCAGGTCCAGGTCGACCAGGACGCACCCCTCGGAGAACTGCGGGGCCCGGACGAGCACCTCCCCGGCGGCGTCCACGACGATCGAGTCCCCGTCGAAGACCAGCTCGTCCTGGCCGCCGATCATCGCCAGGTAGGCCAGGGTGCAGCCGGCTTCCTGGGCCCGCTTGCGGACCAGTTCCAGGCGGACGTCGTCCTTGTTGCGCTCGTACGGGGAGGCGTTGACCGAGATCAGCAGACCGGCCCCGGCGGAGCGGGTGGCGGGGACGCGGCCGCCCTCCTGCCAGAGGTCCTCGCAGATCGCCAGCGCCACGTCGACCCCGCCCACCCGGATCACCGGCTGGGTGTCGCCGGGGACGAAGTAGCGGAACTCGTCGAAGACCCCGTAGTTGGGGAGGTGGTGCTTGGCGAAGCGCAGGACGACCTCGCCGCCGTGCAGCACGGCGGCCGCGTTCTGCGGGGACCCGGCCGGCCGCCCGAGCCGGTCGGCGGCCCGCTCGGAGCGGTCGAGGTAGCCGACGATCACGGGGAGCCCGCCGAAGCCCTCGTCGGCGAGGCGCCGGGCGAGGCCGGCCAGGGCGGCGCGGGAGGCGTCGACGAAGGACCCGCGCAGGGCGAGGTCCTCGACGGGGTACCCGGTCAGCGCCATCTCGGGGAACGCCACGAGGTGGGCGCCCTGCTCGGCGGAGTGCCGGGTCCAGTGCACGACCGAGTCGGCGTTGGCGGCGATGTCGCCGACGTGCGAGTCGATCTGGTTCAGCGCGAGGCGAAGTTGAGGCACGGGCCCAGTGTAATCGTCTTTCTGACGCGATGTCCTGGACCCGGGCCGTTCCGCCGCCGCTCCGTCGCCGTTCCGCCGCGTTCCGTCGCCGCTCCCGCCCGTCGGATCCCGCCTATCCGACGGGGCCGCTGAACTTCGCCGGGTCCATCAGGATGCCGGGGGAGAGCTCCGCGCTGATGCTCTTCGTGCCCTCGGGGACCTCGAAGGCGGCGACTCCGGTGGCGGACTGGCCGGGCTGGATCACGCCCTCGATCCGCCTCGGGGTGTCGCCGTCGAAGACGAGCTTGGCGGAGCCGCCCTTGTCGTCCTTGACCGCGGGCATGGCGTAGATGACGTTGTGGGGCTTGTCGGTGCCGTTGGTGATGGTGAAGGACACCTCCACCGCGTTGCCCACCTCCATCCAGGTGGCCTTGCTGACGTACTTGCGCGGCGCCGACAGGGTCACCTTGAGGCCGTCGGGGTAGGTCACCGTCCGGTCGAAGGGGACGGGCGTGGTGAAGCCGGGGCCCGAGGGGGTCTTGGAGCCCTTCGGGGTCTTGGGGGGCGTGGAGAAGGGCGGGGCGGAGGGGGTGGGGGAGGGGTCGTCCTCCCAGTCCTCGGGGTCCTCGCCCCACTGGGGGTCGTTCAGCCGCTCGTGGGAGATGCGGTCGTGGGCCTTGTCGAGGATCAGGGCGGTCAGGAACCAGCCGCCGACGGACGCGCCGAGGCCGAGGACGCCGAGGACGGCGCCGGCCACGGCCATGGTCCGGCGCCCGGCACCCTTGCGGGCGCGGGCCACGCCGCCGCCGGCGAGCCCGATCCCGACGAGGGCGAGCAGGCCGCCGAGCCAGAAGAGGAACGGGATGACCCCGAGGACGAGACCGAGCAGCGAGAGCACGAGCCCGGCGACGGCCAGCCCGTTGGTCTGCGGCAGCGGGGCCGGGTAGTACCCGGCCACCCCCGGCTGCCCGGGGTAGCCGGGGTAGCCCGGGTAGCCGGGAGCCCCCGGGTAGCCCGGGTAGCCCGGGTAGCCGCCCTGGCCGCCCTGCGGGGGCGGCCCCCACGAACCCCCGGGCGCCCCGTACGCGGGGCCCGGCGG
>NZ_JBHVUQ010000234.1:3360-9777 GCF_042884105.1 Streptomyces sp. NPDC058157 | reverse complement strand
GTCTACTACTCCCTCGTCGGCCGCGACTACGAATGGGAGCTGATGCCCCTCGCCCACGACCAGGGCGTCGGCGCGATCATCTGGAGCCCCCTGGGCTGGGGCCGCCTCACCGGCAAACTCCGCCGCGGCCGCCCGCTGCCCGCCGGAAGCCGGCTCCACGCCACCGCCGACTACGCCCCGCCCGTCGAGGACGCCCACCTCCACGACGTCGTCGACGCCCTCGACGAGGTCGCGCGGGAGACGGGCCGGACCATCCCCCAGGTCGCCATCAACTGGCTGCTGCGCCGCCCGACCGTCTCCACCGTCCTCATCGGCGCCCGCGACGAACACCAACTTCGGCAGAACATCGACGCCACCGGCTGGGAACTGACGGCCGAGCAGACCGCCCGCCTCGACGCCGCCAGCCACCGCCCCGCGCCGTACCCGTACTTCCCGTACGAGCGCCAGGAGGGCTTCGCCCGCCTCAACCCCCCGATGACGCCGCGCGGCTGACCCCCGGGTCCGGGTCCCGGCGAGCGCTGCGGACACGATCGCCACGGCGTAGGTGCGACGGATGAGCCGCCGGGAGTGCTTGGGTGGAGGTCCGACAAGCCCCGAACCGGAGGATCCCCCATGAGCAGCGACAGCCCGCGGTCCGACGAGCGCGCCCGGCAGATGCGCGAGAAGGCCGAGCAGCTCGAATTGGCGGCCAGCAGGTCCGCCGACGCCGACGAGCGGCAGCGCCTGATGGACGAGGTCCTGCGCATCCGGCAGGAGCTGGAGGACCTCCACGGACCCGAAAGCGCCACCATGGACCCCATGTAGTCCCCGCTAGGGTGGCCGGATGACTGACGACTGCGCGGAATGCGGGTTCGCCTACGACCTGGAACTGGCCCCCTCGGTCGCCTCGCTCGCAGGCGAGTACGCGGCGCGGTTCGCCGAGTTGCTGCTGCGGGCCGAGCCCGCGGCCCTGGCCCGGCGCGCCGCGCCCGAGGTCTGGTCGCCGCTCGAGTACGCCTGCCACGTACGGGACGTCCTGCTCGTCCAGCGTGAGCGGGTCCTCGCCGCCCGCCGCACCGACAACCCCGTCGCCACCCTCATGGGCCGCGACGAGCGTGTCGAACACGACGGGTACGCCCTCCAGGTCCCCGCCGATGTCGCCCGGCAACTGACCGACGCGGCCGCGCTGTTCGGCAACGTCCTGCACCGCCCGCCACCCGCCCAGTGGGAGCGCACCCTCGTGTACGGCTACCCGGAACCCGCCGAGCGGACCCTGCGCTGGGTCGCCGTGCACACGCTGCACGAACTGCGCCACCACCTGCTCGACGCCGGCCGCCAGGTGCCGGGCCCGTCGGCCGCCGACGGCTGAACGGGCGCGGCGGGTTTGGGTCCGCCGATAGCGAGCACACGAGCCCTCACAACCCGTCCGCTATTGATGAGGAGGTCCCCGATGTCGGGCACGGAGAAGGGCAAGGCGCGCGCCGAGCAGGCCAAGGGCAAGGCCAAGGAGGCGATCGGGCGCACGGTGGGCAACGAGCGGATGACCGCCGAAGGCCGGGCAGAGCAGGCCAAGGGCAACGCCCGGCACGCCAAGGAAGAGGTCAAGGAAGACCTCAAGGACACCTTCCGCCACTGACCACAACCCCCGCCGCGCCCCGCGGGGAATGCCGCGTCGCGGCAACCGGGCCCCGGCTGTCTCCCCCTCAGCCGGGGCCCAGCCGTACCGGGGAACTCTGCGCGCCGCGCGCATGAGCGGGCCGCGTCCGGTTACACGCCGTCAATGAGATTTGAACGCAGCTCGCCCGCCGGACCGGGCCGCCTCCCCCTGCTGTGGCTGCTGCCGCCGCAGGCCGCCCTCATGGTCGGCGTAGGACTGCTGGTCACCGGTCCGCTGGCGGACCAGTGGCCCGTTGCGGCGGAAGACGGCCTCGACCGCAGCCTGGCAGCGCACCGCGGCGGACCCGCCACCGCCGTCTCCGAGTGGCTGTCCCTGCTGGCCGGCACCCAGAGCGTCATCTCCCTCACCGTCCTCGCCGTGGCCGTGATGGTGGTGTGCTCGCGGGGGCGGTGGCTGCGGGAGGCGGCGTTCCTGGCCGGAGCCGTCGCCGCGCAGTCCGCGGTCTTCCTGCTGGTCACGATGGCGGTGGAACGGTCACGTCCGCCCGTGCCCCACCTGGACGCCGCCCCGCCGACCTCCAGCTTCCCGTCCGGGCACGTCGGCGCGTCGGTCGCCCTGTTCGGCGGCCTCGCCGTCCTCGTCGCGCTCCGTGCGCACGGCGAACGCCGCTGGCCACGGCACGTACTGGTCACCGTCCTGCTCCTGGTTCCGCTGCTCGTGGCGTTCTCCCGCCTCTACCGGGGGATGCACCACCCTTCCGACGTGATGGGCGGCCTCCTCAACGGCACCTGCACCCTCCTCGTCATGACCCACGCGCTGCTCCTGCCCGCCCGGCCGGGCGCGCCGCCCACCCGGCCACGCCGAATGCCGCACCCCGGCTCCGGCGCACTCCCGGCGGCCGCCCTCCCGGCCGCCCGCGCGGCCTCCAGTGACGAGGCGACCCGACGGGCCGTCGTGGTACGCCACCCGCACGGCTGCGGAGCGGAACCGGCCGAGCGCGTGCGGGACATCCTGACGCGCCACGGCTACGCGGAGCAGACGTGGACGGAGACGTCCGCCGAACACGCCGCCGGAGACCTCGGCGCGCGGATCGCCGACGAGGCCCCCACCCTCGTCGTGGTCTGCGGCGGGGACGGGACCGTACGCGCCTGCGCCGACCAGCTGGCCGGCACGGAGATCCCGCTCGTGGTGGTCCCTTGCGGCACCGGCAACCTGCTGGCGCGCAACCTGCGCCTCCCCGCCGACCCGGGCGCCGCGCTGGAGGCGGCCCTGTCCGGGCGGACCGCGCGGATCGACGTGGGCCGGGTACGGGCCGACGGGTGCGGCCCGGCCCGCTTCACCGTCATGGCGGGAGCCGGCTTCGACGCCGCCATGGTCGCCGACGCCTCCGACCGGGTGAAGCGGCGCCTCGGCTGGGCCGCCTACGCCCTGTCGGCCGCCCGCCACGTCCGCGATCCCCGGATGCGCCTGTCGATCCGCCTCGACGGCGGCCCCGTACGGGAGCGCCGCGCCCGTATGGTCGTCATCGGCAACGTCGGCAGCCTCCAGGGCGGGCTGCCCCTGCTGCCCGACGCCCGGCCCGACAGCGGCCGGCTGGAAGTGGTGCTGCTCGACCCCCGGGGGGTCCGCGGCTGGCTCGCGGCGGCCAGGCACCTCGGGGCGCGGATGCTGCCCGGCGGGGCGGTGCCCGGACCCGACGGTGTGTACGGCACCGCGGCGGGTGGCGCGCTGGAGTACTTCAGCGCCGTACGCGTCGACATCCGCTTCGCCCGGCCACAGCCGCGCGAGCTCGACGGTGACGTCATCGGCCCCGGCACCCGGCTCGACGCGGAGGTGGAACCGGGCGCGCTGCGCATCCGCCTCCCGCCCCGCACGCCGCAGGATGCGGCCGCGGGCGCGGCTGACGCCGAGCCGGCCCCGCACGCCGCCGGAGGCTGACCCGGACCGTGCAACGACGACCCGGCGGCTGGAGCCTCGTACGGGACTCCTTCATCCGCTTCCGGTACGCGGACGGTTTCAGCCACTCGAGGGCACTGGCCCTGCAGACCGTGCTGTCCATCGTCCCGATGGCCATCGCGGTCATGGGACTGTCCGGCGCGCTGCACACCGAAGCCGTCGGACGGATGGCGGAGTTGACGATACGGCGGCTGGCGAGCGGGCCGAGTCAGGGCGTGGTGGACGACACCCTGGCGCAGAGCCGGCACCAGCCCGGCGACGGGAGCCGGCTCGCCCTCTGGCTCGGCCTGCTGTTCTCCCTCGTGAACGTGACCACCGCGCTGTGTCGGCGCGGGTGTCTCCCTGGTGCTGTGGCTGCTGGCGACGTGGGGGCTGAGCCTGTACGTCGGCTCCAGCCGCTCCTTCGCCACCGTGTACGGACCCCTCAGCGCCTTCGTGTCCCTGCTGCTGTGGTCCTATGTGACGGCCCTGGCCCTGGTCCTGGGGCTGTCGTTCGCCGCGCAGCTGGAGGCGGTACGGGCCGGGGTGACCGAGCCGGTCACCGAGGATCCCGGCGTCTGAACGCGCGCGGCGGAGAACAGCGGAGTACGACCGAAAGGAACCACCCCGACCATGGCACGCACGCAACGGCCCTCCACCCCGGCGCGTCCGCTCGCCCGCCTCGCCTCCGTCCGCCCGGGACCCGACACCCGGTTCGGCGCACGGCTGCTGACGACGGCGGTCGCGACCGCCCTCGTATCGGTGCCCTTCGCGCTGGCCCTGGTGCTGGTCGAGTCGCGGTGGCCGCCGCTGATCCGGCTGGACCGCGGGACGGCGGAGCGGCTGCACACGGCGGCGCTGGAACATCCCGGGTGGGTGCGGGGGCTCGACTTCCTGACCCACGTGGTGTGGGACCCGGTGACGATGCGCCTGCTCGTGGCGGCGCTGGTGGTGTGGCTCCTGGTGCGCGGCGCCGTCCGGCTGGCCCTGTGGGCGACCGTCACCGCGACGGCCGGCGGCCTGCTCGGCCTGCTGGTGAAGAACGTGGTCGCACGGGCCCGGCCCCACCTGCCCGACCCCGTCTCCCACGCACCCGGGTTCTCCTTCCCCTCCGGGCACGCCATGACGGCCACCACGTCCTGCGCGGTACTCCTGCTGGCACTGCTGCCCCTCGTGCCCCGGCGCTGGCGACCGCTGCCGTGGGCGCTCGCGGTGGTCTCGGTCGTGGGCGTCGGCTACACGCGCGTCGCCCTCGGCGTGCACTGGGTCAGTGACGTGGTGGGGGGCTGGCTGCTCGGACTGGCGGTGGTGACGGCGACGACGCTGGCCTTCGAAGCCTGGCGCGCGGACGTCGGACGGCCGCGCACCACACCGGCGCAGGGCCTGGAGCCGGAGATCCGCACCGAACACCCCGAACCGCCGCTGATCCCCCCTGCCCGCCCCTGACCCCTCGCCGCCACCACCCGCCTCTCCGGCACTCGGCCGGCTGGTGGAGCCCGGTGGATCGCGGGTCCGGCAGCGGCGAACGTCCGGGCACCCGCTCCCGGTCCGACCCCGACCCCGGCCCTGAAACAGGCAGGGCCTACGACCACGGTCTGACGGGCAGGACCGGACCCTGCTCCGACGCGGGGGCGGCCCTTCGGGCGGGATCGTGCACGGCATGACGAAATCCGCGAGCACACCGCCGCCCCCGCCCGCCCCCGCCGCCACCCGCGCGAAGGTCCGCCTGCTGCCCGTGGAGTGGTCCGGCGACGCCCCGTTCCCCGGCCGGTGGGTGGCCGGAGCCTCGCTGGTGGCCGCGCCACCGCTCCTGGCCGCCGGGGTCCTGCTCCGGGCGCCGTTCCCCTTCTTCTTCCCCCAGCAGCTCGCCGCCCGCGCCGAGCACCCCGCCCTGATCGCCGCCTCCTACGGTGCCTTCGCGGCCGGAACGGTGCTGCTGTGGCCCGGCGTCGCCGGACTCGCCGCCCGCATCGGCCGCCGCTGCCCCGCACTGGCCCTGTGGGGCGGCGTCTTCACCGTCCTCGGGCTGTTCGCCCGTACCTTCCACGCCGGGGTGGACCATCTCGCGTTCCAGCTGGCCGACCAGGAGGGCCCCGGGGCCGCGGCACGCTTCGTCGGCGAGACGTACGGGGCCTTCCACGTCTTCAGCAGCCTCAACCCCGCCATCATGGGCGGCTGGCTGCTCCTCGCCGCCGGAGCCTGGCGGGCCCGGGTCCTCGGTCCGGTGCGCGCCCTCGCCCTCGCCGCCGCGGCGGCGCTGCCGCTCGGCGTGCTCAAGGGCACCACCCCGCTGTCGGTGGTGGCCGTCGCCGGGCTCTGTCTCGCTCTCGTCCCGCTGGGCGCCACGGTGCTGCGCGACGGGCCGGCTCCCGGACGGGCCACTGTGCTGCGCTGGACGGCGGCCGTCGTGGTGACCGGTGCCCTGATGACCCTCATCGGGCGGGCCGGTTGACGATGTACCGTCGGATCATGCGTCTTCCCCGGCGACCGCACGGCAGCCGTCTCCTCGCGCTCGACGTGCTCGCGGGCCTCCTCGTCACCGCCGTGTACATCGGGTTCGCCCGGCTGCGGGGCGGTGACGCCGGGCCCGCCTACGCCGGCCCGCCATGGGCCGGCGTGCTCGTGGCCGCGGCGGTCGGCCTGCCGCTGGCGGCCCGGCGGCGGTGGCCCGTACCGGCGGTCCTCACCGCCCTGGCGGGACTCGTCGCCGCCACCCTCCTGGACATCACCCGTGAGCCCTACCTCGCCCTCGGCCTGCCGCTCTACACGGTGGCCCTCACGCGCCCCGCACGCCGGTCGGTGCCGGTGCTCGCCGTCGCCCTCGCCGCTTCGGCGGCCGCCGTCCTGATCGGGGAGGCCCTCGTCACCCCGGCCGAGACCTGGAG
>NZ_JBHVUQ010000234.1:0-3350 GCF_042884105.1 Streptomyces sp. NPDC058157 | reverse complement strand
TCGTGTGGCTGGTCCTCGGGGTCAGCTGGGCCGCGGGTCTCGCGGTGCGGGCGCGCCGGGCCCGGGAAGCCGACCGCGAGGCCTTCCGCACCGAACGTGCCATCGCCGAGGAACGGCTGCGGATCGCCCGCGAGTTGCACGACATCGTGTCGCACAGCCTCAGCCTGATCGCCGTGAAGGCGGGCGTGGCCGGCCATGTCGCCCCGCACCACCCCGAAGAGGCCGTGGACGCGCTGCGCGTCATCGAGCGGACCAGCCGCTCCGCGATGACCGAGATGCGGCGCACCCTGGGAGTGCTGCGCGCCGGGGCACCCCTGGGCCCGGCCCCGGGTGTCGACGCGCTTCCCGAACTGGCCGAGCAGGCACGGCGAGCCGGAGTGGCGGTCGACCTGGACGTCCGGGTCCCGGACGGCGGCCTGCCCGCCGGAGTCGCCCTGGCCGTGCACCGGATCGTCCAGGAATCCCTGACCAACGCGGTGAAGCACGCCGCCCCCGCCCGCTGCCGGGTCACGGTGGAAGCGGACACCCGCGAGGTACGGATCGACGTCGAGGACGACGGCGGACGCGGCGGTGGCGACCCGGGCGCCCGCAGCCCGTCCGGAGGGCACGGGCTGGTCGGCATGCGGGAGCGCGCGGTCATGTACGGCGGAACCTTCCGTGCGGGCCGGCGCCCCGAGGGGGGCTTCGCCGTCTCGGCCCGCCTGCCGCAGGACACCACGGGCAGGACGGGGAGCGCCTCGTGACCGACGACGCCACCCGCGTACTCGTCGTCGACGACCAGGTGCTGCTGCGGGGCTCCTTCCGGATCCTCGTCGAGAACGAGCCCGGCCTCACCGCCGTCGGAGAGGCCGGGGACGGGGCCGAAGCGGTGGAGATGGCACGCGCCCACCGGCCGGACGTGGTGCTCATGGACGTCCGGATGCCCGTCATGGACGGCATCGAGGCGACCCGGCGGATCTGCGGCTCCCCGGACACGGCCGGAGTGCGGGTGCTGATCCTGACCACCTTCGACCTCGACGAGTACGTCTACGCGGCCCTCCGCGCCGGTGCGGCGGGGTTCCTCCTCAAGGACTCCCCGCCGACGGAGGTGCTGGCCGCGATCCGCGTCGTCGCCGCGGGTGACGCGTTGCTGGCCCCGTCGGTCACCCGCCGCCTGATCCAGGAGTTCGCCGGCCGCCCCGGGCCCCTCCCGGGCCAGGGGCCTGACGGCCTGACGGGGCTCACACGACGGGAGCGCGAAGTACTGGAACTGATCGCACGGGGCCTGTCGAACGACGAGATCACCGCCCACCTCCACCTGAGCATGGGCACGATCAAGACCCACATCGGCCGCCTCCTGGCCAAACTGGCCGCCCGGGACCGCGCCCAGCTGGTGATCGCGGCCTACGAGTCCGGACTCGTGTCGCCGGACAACAGCCGGCGCGGGCGCGGGGGTTGTTCTTGAATGGTCGCTCATCTATCTTTGCCCCATGCCCAGACCTCGCGAGTTCGAGCCCGACACCGTCCTGAACGCGGCCATGCTGCGGTTCTGGGAGCGCGGGTACCGGGCGACGTCCATCGAGGATCTGGTGAAGGCGACCGGGGTGAAGCCCGGCAGTCTCTACAGCGCCTTCCCGGGCGGTAAGCACACGCTGTTCCTGAAGTCGCTGGAGCGCTACTCCAGGCTGGTCGTCCCCGAGAAGCTCGGCGAGCTGGAGGCCGCGGGGGCCTCGGTGGCCGAGATCCGCGGCTATTTCGACGGGCTGGTCCGCGACCTGCTCAGCCCCGAGGGCCGACAGGGCTGCCTGCTCGTCAACACGGCGATCGAGAAGGCCGCCGAGGACGACGAGGCGGCGGCCGTCGTCCGGGGCCACCTGGCCCGGCTCGAACGGTGCATGACCCACGCGCTGGAGAACGCCGTCCGCAGGGGCCAGGTGCGTGCCGGGCTGGACTGCGCCGGCAGCGCCAGGCTGCTGGTCGCGACCTGCCAGGGGCTGATGGTCGTCGGGAAGGCCAACCCCGACGAGGCGCTCCTGCGGGCGATCGTCGACAACGCCTTCGCCGCTCTCGGCTGACGGCGGCCACACGGGTCACGCAAGTCACACAGGTCACACAGGCCGTACGGGTCACACGCGGGCCACCGCACGCGGTGGCTCTTTTCCCGCACCAATAGTTGAATATCCGCTCAAGAATGGAGTCGAGACATGAAGGCCATAGTCATCTCCGCCCACGGTGGCCCCGAGGTACTCACCTTCACCGAACTGCCCGATCCGGTGCCCGCCGACGGCGAAGTGCTCATCCGGGTGAAGGCCTTCGGCCTCAACCACGCGGAGGCGTACATGCGCAGCGGCGCCTGGGGAGAGGTGGCGGCCGTCCCCGGGATCGAATGCGCCGGGCTGGTCGAGGCCGACCCGTCCGGCAGACTCCCCTCCGGGACCCGGGTGGTGGCGATCCTCGGCGGGATGGGCCGTACCCGCAACGGCAGCTACGCGGAACTGGTGACCGTTCCGGCGACCAACGTGGTGGCGGTGCACTCCTCGCTCGGCTGGGCCGACCTGGCCGCGGTCCCCGAGGTGTACGCGACGGCGTGGAGCGGCCTGTTCGACAACCTGGACCTGCGGCCGGGCGAGACGGTCCTGGTGCGGGGAGCGACCTCCTCGCTCGGCCAGGCCGCGGTCGGCCTCGCGGTCGACCACGGCGCGACCGTGCTCGCCACGACCCGGAACCCGGCGCACGTGCCCCTGCTGAAGGAACTCGGTGCCGACGACACGCTCATCGACGACGGCGCGCTCGCCGTCCAGGTCGGCGAGCGGGGCATCGCCGTCGACGCGGTGTTCGACGTCGTCGGCAACAAGGTCCTGCGCGACTCGCTGGCCGTGGTCCGGCCTCGCGGGCGGGTGTGCCAGCTCGGCTTCCTGGGCGGATTCGAGCCGGTGCGCGACTTCGACCCGATCGGCGACCTCCCCAGCGGGGTCCGGTTCAGCTTCTTCGGCAGCGCCTTCGTCCTGGGCACCCCCGCGTTCCCCCTCACCGACGTGCCGTTGGACCAGATCTACGACAAGATCGGCGCCGGCATCCTCCGGGCCCGTCCCACCCGGGTCTTCCGGTTCGACGAGATCGTCGAAGCCCACCGGATCATGGAAGCCGGGGCAGCCCTCGGCAAGATGGTCGTCGTCCTCGACTGAGCCCCCGCCGGGGAGGTGCTTCTGAAAGGGGTCGGCGGCAGCGGCGCCGGCGGCGGCCGGGTCCTGCGACCACTGCACGCCTGCCCCGGGCCTCAGGCCTCGATGAAGACCGCCCTGAGGGTGTGGGCGGTGTCCATGGTCACGTTGACCTGCTCGTTCGGTGCGTACTGCCGGCCGTCGTAGATC
>NZ_JBHVUQ010000233.1:0-9821 GCF_042884105.1 Streptomyces sp. NPDC058157 | reverse complement strand
CCCGGGACCCGGCCGCAGCCGCGCCGGGCACCGCAGCCGCGGCAGGCGGGGCCTCCACGGCGGGCACGGGGCCGGGCGCGGGTGCGGCCGCCGCCGGCGGGGTCAGGAACAGCAACAGGCAGGCCGTACCCGCGCACACGGTCAGGAGGCCCCGCGCGGGTGTACGGCCCGCGGGACTCGTGGAGACGCTCGGCATCGGTCACCCTTCACACGGCGCGCGGGCACGGCCCGAGGGCCGGATCAACGCGGTCATCTCTTCACACTTTCCCGCCGTGTGGATCACCGACCGTGATCGTTTACCGCCTCCGGGTGATCACGTTCGCCCCGTCGGCCCTGCCGTCCGGCCCGCTCCCGGCAGAGCGCCGCCCCCGTCCGCACCCGGCGCTGGACACCCGGTCGGCGGCGCCTCGACGAGCGCTCGAGGACGGGGCCAGGACGGCTGCCTAGCGTGGCCGGATGCGCACACTGCCTCTTCTCGCCGTGGTATTCGACCGCGGGTCGGCCGGTTCCGTGGAGATCCTCGCCTCCGCCCGCAAGCTGTGCTCCGTCGTCTTCGTCTGCGACGAGGACCTCCCCGGCTCGGCCGGTGCCGCCGCCCGGCTCGCCGAGGTCGCCCGGGTGCTCGACGTCACCGGTCTCTCCCCGGAGCAGCGCCGCGCGGCGCTCCGCGAGCTACGCCCCGACGGCATCACCACCTTCAGCGAGTACCGCCTCGCCGCCACGGCCGAGCTGGCCGAGGCCTGCGGGCTGACCTTCCACCCGCCGCACGTCGCCGCCGTCCTGGTCGACAAGGAGCGGCAGCGGACCCGGCTGCGCGAGGCCGGGGTGCAGTCGACGCGCTGCCTCGCGGTGCGGACCGCGGAGGAGGTGCCGGCGGCGCTCGCCGAGGTCGGGCTGCCCGCGGTCGTCAAACCCCGCTCCGGGGCGGGCAGCGTGGACACCTGCCGGGTCGACGACGCCGAGCGGGCCGTGGCGGTGGCGCGGGAGTTCCTGGCCGGCGGCGGGGCGGAGCTCGTCCTGGAGGAGTACCTGGCGGGGGACCCGGACGCCGCCGGGCCGGGGTTCGGGGACTACGTGTCCGTGGAGTCGGTCAGCTCCGGCGGCGCCGTCCGCCACGTGTGCGTGACCGGGAAGCTGCCGCTGGCCGAACCCTTCCGGGAGACGGGCATGTTCCAGCCCGCCGCGCTGCCCGGGCCGCTGGCCGAGCAGGTGCTCGCCCTGACCGGGGCGGCGCTGCGCGCCCTCGGCGTCACCGACGGGGTCACCCACGTGGAGATCAAGCTGACCCCCGACGGCCCGCGCCTGATCGAGGTCAACGGCCGCATGGGCGGCTACGTGGGCCCCCTGCTGCGCCGCTCCACCCGCTTCGACCTGCTGCGGGCCGCGCTGCGCGCCGCCCTGGGCCTGCCGCTGGAGGTACCGGAACTGGACTTCCCCGCAGTGGAGTTCGTCTACTTCCTGACGCCCCCCGCCGACACCGGAGCCGCCCTCGCGGGGATCCGGGGCCTCGACGAGGTGGCCGCCATGGAGGAGGTGTGGCAGGTCAAGGCGGACCCCGGCGCCGGCCGCACCCCGCACTGGCGGGCCGGGACGGAGGGCCACCTGGGCACCGTCCACGGCACCGCCGCCGACCACGACCGGCTGCGCGCCGCCGTCGGGGCCATCGGCGCGGCCATCCGGCTGGACTTCGCGTGAACCGGGTCCGCTACAGGGGGATCGTCGGGTCCAGGGGCTCGCGCAGCCGCCGCGCCACGAGCCCCCGCACCGGCGTCGCCAGCGGCGCGAGGTCCCACCAGTTGCGCGGGAACATCATCCGGAACAGCCGCAGGTTGCGCAGGGCCACCGCGGTCGGCCGCAGCGGTACGCAGGACACCAGCAGGGCCGTCCGCAGGGCGCGCAACTGGTGCGCGGGCCGCCGCGAGACCAGCAGGGTCTGGGCGAAGGCGTTGCGGTAGGCCCACCACATCATCTCGTGCCGCTCCGCGCCGATCTGCATGCGCGTGTTCGGCTCGCCCGCCTGCGGGTCGGCGGAGTGGGCCAGGTCGGCGGAGAGGTGGTGCAGGCGCGGGTAGCGGTCGGCGACCCGCCACAGGAGGGTGCCGTCCAGGCCGAGGCCGTGGGTGAACTCGAAGGGCAGGTTGCTCGGCAGCTCCTCCTGGAAGACCTCGATCAGGTCGGTCCGGCGCATCAGCGTGCAGGAGGCGCTGACCGGCACCTGGTCCTCGACCGTCGCCGACCGCACCAGGAACTCCAGCGAGGACATCCGGCCCTCGGGCCGCCGGTAGAAGGTCTTCGGCCGCTCGTAGTGCCACGTCATCGCCGTGAACACGAAACCGACGGCGGGATCCCGGTCGAGGACCTCCACGGAACGGGCGACGGCCTCCGGCGATATCCAGTCGTCGGAGAAGAGGAGCTTGACGTATTCCCCCTCGCTCAATTCGAGTGCGCGCCGCCAGTTCCGGACGCGCGGCAGCAGTTCGTCATTGCGGTACGCGCGCACCCGGGCATCGGAATCGGCCAATTTCCTGATGACGTCCCAGGTGTCGTCCGTACTCGCATTGTCGACCACGACCACTTCAATGTCGCTATACGTCTGGTCGAGGGCGCTGCGTATCGCACGCTCCACTTCCACGGGCCGGTTGTACACCGGCACACAGATGCTGACCTTGGCCACCGCACGCTCCCTTTCGTCGAGTGGCACATTCAAGCACAGGGCTGTCAACTGCCCCCAGGGGCACGCTCCATGACCATTCGGGTACCCCTCGACAATTGGTCTTGACAACCTGTTCACCCCGTGTTTGGTTTATTTGGCGATCAGTCCGGAAAATCCCGGCCCAACTCGTCCTTTCGCACGGACGGTTATGCGGCGGGGTTCTGTCGACCACGTTCTTGGGGGAATCTCTCTTGCCGTCTGCCGACCAGTACTTCGGCCTGGTGTTCTGCGGTGGAGGACCCGCAGCGCTCGGCCCGATCATCGCCGCCGCCCGCTCCGGCCGCCTCGACGCGCTGCTCGACCGGGGCGTCGCGCTGGTCGAACCCGGACCCGTGGGCCCCGGGGGCCTGGCGCACTACCGCATCGGCGCCAACTCCCTCGGCGGCCCCTTCCTGGAGTGCCTCGACGGCCTCCCCGCCGCCGGTCCCTTCGCCGTCCTCCGCGACCTGCCCGAGACCCGGCTGCTGAGGGAGCGCGCCGACGAGCACCCGCCGCTCTCGGTGGTCGCGCCCTTCCTCACCCGGCTCGGCGCCGTCGTGACGGGCCTGCTGGAGGCCCACCCGCGCTGCGCCGTGTTCACCGACCGGGCCGAGGCCGTCCGGCTCACCGCCGACGGGGTGGTCGTCACCACCGGCGCCGGCCTCGAACTCACCGCACGCCGTGCGGTCCTGGCCACCGGCGGCCGCCCGCTCGGCGGCTACGCGGACGCCGAGGTGGTTCCCGGCCTGGAGCTCGCGCCCCACCGGGACAAGGTCCGCCACTCCTCGTCGCTGATCGACGCCCGCCACACCCCGCCCGCCGCCCGCGGCAAGGCCGTCGTGGTCGGCGGATCGCACAGCGCCTGGTCCGCGGTCGACCTGCTGCTGGCCGGGGGCACGGACGAGATCACCGTCCTCCACCGCACCGGCCTGCGCCTCTTCTACGACGGGGCCGAAGCCGCCCGCGCCGACGGCTACGCCTTCGACCCGGTCCTCGACGTCTGCCCCCTCAACGGGCGCGTCAACCGCTACGGGGGACTGCGCGGCCGCGCCCACGAACTGGCCCGGGCCGCCCTCGGCCTCGCCGGTGCCTCCCCGGCGCCGGTACGGCTCCTGCACGCCGGGGACCCGCGGGACACCGAGGCCGCCCACAAGGCCCTCGCCGAAGCCGACGTCATCGTCATGGCCAACGGCTTCGAGGCGGACCTGCCGCCCCTGACCCACGCCGACGGCACGGCGCTCGTCCCCGCCACCGGCGCGACCGGCACGGTGGTGACGGACCGCGGCCACCTCGTCGACGTCGACGGCGCCGCCCACCCCCGGCTCCTCGCCTACGGGCTGGGCGCGGGGCTGGCCCCCTCCGCCGACATCGGCGGCGAGCCGAGCTACACGCGCAGGGCGGACGGCGTGTGGCTCTACCAGCACGACATCGGCGAAATCGTCCTCGACGACCTGCTGCACGAAGCGACCACGGGGGAGACCCACTCATGAACAGGCCTACCAAGGCCGTCGTCCTGGCCGCCGGGCTCGGCCGACGCCTCGGACTCCACCACGCCAAGCCGCTGCTCCCGGTGGCCGGCCGGCCCATCCTGCTGCGCACCCTCGACCACCTGGCCGCCGCCGGGGTCCGCGAGAGCGTCCTCGTCGTCGGCCACCTCGCCGACGAGGTGCGCGCGGCGGTCGGCGAGACCCACGCCGGCATGACCGTGACGTACGTGGAGTCCGACGCCTACCGCACCACCAACAACGCCTACTCCCTGTGGCTGGCCCGCGAACAGCTCGACCGCGACGTCTACCTCGTCGAGGGGGACGTGGTCTTCGACCCCGAACTGCCCCTCGCCCTGGCCGCCGCCGACGCCGAGGTGGCCACCGCCGTGGCCCCGCACCGCCCCGGCATGAACGGCACCGTCGTCACCCTCGACGCGGCCGGCACCGTCTCGGCGATGCTGCTGCCCGCCCAGCAGGGCCCCGAGATCGACCTGGCCGGCACCTACAAGACCGCCAACGTGCACCTGCTGCGCGCCCGTTACCTGCGCGAGGAGTTCGTCCCCGCCCTGGAGGCCCTCATCGCCGACGGCGGTCACGGCGCCTACTACGAACTGGTCCTCGCCGACACCGTCACCGCCGGGCGCTTCCCGCTCCGCGCCGTCGACTGCGCACACCTGCGCTGGTACGAGGTGGACGACCTCACCGACCACGCCGCCGCCGAGTACCTCTTCGCGGACTCCGAGGACCGGCTCACCCTCCTGGAGAACCTGCACGGCGGCTACTGGCGCTACGACCTGGTCGACCACCGCCTCCTCTACAACCTCTACTTCCCCCCGGCGCCCCTGGTGGACGAACTGGCCCGGGACTTCCGCGACGCCCTGGTCCACTACCCGGTCGGCCACGGCGCGCTCCAGCGGCTGCTCGGCGCCGCCATAGGCCAGCCCGCCGAACGCCTCGTCGTCGCCAACGGAGCCTCCGAACTCATCAAGATCCTCGGTCGCCTGGCCGGGCGCACCGCGCTCGTCGTCCCCGGCTTCAACGAGTACGAGGCCGTGTTCGACGAGGCGGACGTCCACCGCATCCACCTGCCCGCCCCCGCCTTCACCATGGACCCGCGGCGGGTCGCCGACGAGGCACGGCAGGCCGGCGTCCGCTCCGTGATCATCACCTCCCCCAACAACCCCACCTCGATGGCGGTCCCGCGCGCCGACCTCGTCACCCTCGCCCGGCTGCTGGCCGACGACGGGATCCGGCTCGTCGTGGACGAGTCCTTCGTGGACTTCTGCGCACCCGGGCACAGCCTGGAGCCCGACCTCGCCGAACTGCCCGGCCTGACCGTGGTCAAGAGCATGAGCAAGGTGTACGGCATCGGCGGACTGCGCCTGGGCTACCTGCTGTCGGCCGACACCGGCTTCGTCGCCGACGTCCGCGCCGCCCTGCCCATCTGGAACGTCAACGGCTTCGCCGAATCCTTCCTGCGCCTGCTGCCCCGCTACCGGGAGGCCTTCGCCGCCAGCTGCGACCGCGTCCGCCGCGACCGCGACGAACTCGCCGGCCTCCTGGAGGAACTGCCCGGCGTCACCGTCTACCCCCCGGACGCCAACTACGTGATGCTGCGGCTGCCCGCCGGCGCCTCCGCCCACGAGGTGGTCCGCCGCACCTTCGCCGAACACGGCATCCTCGTCAAGGACTGCGGCGGCAAGTCCATGCCCGACGGCGACCGCTACCTGCGGGTGGCCTGCCGCGCCCCGCAGGAGAACAGGCGCCTGGCCGAAGCCCTCGCCGAGGTACTGGTCGGCGAGCCGTACCCGCTGGCCACGGGAGCCTCCTGATGCCCCACGCTCCCGGCCACGCCACCGGCGACGCCCCCCGCAACGCCCCCCGCAACGCCCCTGGCCATGCTCCCCGCCGCGCATCCCGCCGCGACGAACTCCTGGCCGCCCTCAAGTCCGTCCTCGGCCCCGACGACCGCCTGCTCGTGCTGCACTCCTCGCTGTTCGCCTTCCGTACCCCCGCCGAAGGGCTGCGCGGCGACCTCCTCGCCGCCCTGCGGGCCCTGGTCGCCGAGGGCGTCACGGTCGCCCTGCCCGCCGTCACCTTCGAGTTCTGCCGCACCAAGGCGTACCACCACCGCACCTCCGCCCCGAACACGGGCGTGCTCGTGCAGTGGTTCCTGGACCTGCCCGAGGTACGCCGGACCCCCCACCCGGTGTACTCGTTCGCCGTGGCCGGCCCCCTCGCCGACGAACTGGCCGCCTGCCCCTCCGACACGGCCTTCGGCGCCGGCACCGTCTTCGAGGTCTTCGAACGCCACGCCGCGCGCATCGCCACCCTCGGCGCCGACTGGAACTCCTGCACCCAGGTCCACCGCTACGAGGAGCTGGAGAAGGTCCCCTACCGCCACCCGATGACGGTGAGCGGCACGGCGGACTTCGGCGCCGGCCCGGTCCCCCTCGACCTGGAGATGATCGTCCGCGACACGGCCCTGGACTCCGTCCTGGACTTCGCCCCGGTCTTCGACCGGCTGCGCGCCGACGGCCTGCTGGCCCGCACCCCGCTGTGGGACGCCGCCGTGGAAGCGGTCTCCGTCACCGACCTCGCCCGCGTCTGCGGGGAACTGATCGGGGCCGACCCGTACGTCCTGCTCCGCGAACCCCGGGTGATCGAGCACCGGGCCCGCCAACTGGCCGCGGAGCCCGTACGGCTGGCCCTGCTCGGCACCCGCAACCTGGAGGTCCTCGCCGCGCAGACGACCGCCGAGGGCCGGCGGATCCTCGGGTACGCCCCGTTCGCCCTCCACGTGCCCGAGTACGGCACCCTCGCCCGCGAGGTCCACGATCCGGGCTCCGCCCTGCGCCGGTTCGCCCCGCACGCCTCCTTCTTCACCGACCGGCTGGAGGACGTCCTCTCCACCGACACCCTCGTCCCGGACGACCGCGAACGGCTCGCCGGGGCCGTGGAGCACTACACCGGACTGGTCGGCGCCTACGCCGCCACCACCGACCGGCCCGTCTTCGTGCTCTCCTTCGCCCCCCTCCAGCCCTCCGCCGCCGACACCGGCCCCCTGTGGCGCGAGGCCGACCGGCTGCTGCGCGAGGCCCTGGGCGGCCACGACCACGTCCACGTCGTCGACCTGCCCGAGGTCGTCGCCCGCACCGGCGGCGGCCCCCTCGTCGACCAGCGGCTGTGGCTGGTGGGGCGGGTTCCCCACGGGGCGGCCCTGAGCCGGGCCCTCGCCCGCAGGTTCTGGGGGCTCACCCTCTCCGTCACCGGCCGCACCGCCCGCGTCGTCGTCACGGACCTGGACAACACCCTGTGGCACGGCGTCGTCGGCGAGGACGGCATCGACGGCATCCAGGTCGGCACCGACCACCCCGGCAACGCCCACGCCCGGCTCCAGCACGCCCTCAAGGCCCTGCGCGACCAGGGCGTGGCCCTCGCCGTCAGCAGCAAGAACGACGAGGACCTCGCCCTGCGCGCGATCCGCGAGCACTCCGGGATGGTGCTGCGCGAGGAGGACTTCGTCGCCACCGAGATCAGCTGGCGGCCCAAGGCCGAGGCCATCGCCGACATCGCCGCGCGCCTCAACGTGGGCCTGGCCAACGTGCTGTTCCTCGACGACAACCCCGTCGAGCGGGCCCGCGTACGGGAGTTCCTGCCCCAGGTGATCGTCCCGGAGCTGCCCGAGGACCCCGCCGGGTACGCGGACGCGCTCCTCGACGACCCGCACACCACCGTGTTCAACGTGACCGAGGCCGACCGGCGCCGCACCGAGCAGTACCGCGCCCGCGCCCAGGTCGAACGCCGGCGCGCCGGCTTCGAGCGGATCGAGGACTTCTACGCCTCGCTCGGCACCACCCTGCACATCAGCCCCCTCACCGAGGGGAACACCGCGCGCGCCGAGCAACTGTGCGCCAAGACGAACCAGTTCAACACCACCACCCGCCGCCACACCCGCGCCGAACTGCGCCGGCTGGCCGCCGCGCCCGACTCGGACGTCCTCGTCCTGGGCGTCGCCGACCGCTTCAGCGCGCGCGAGGACCTGGGCCTGCTGGTGCTCACCCACCAGGGCGGCGAGACCACCGTCGACGGCTACCTGCTCTCCTGCCGGGTGCTGGGCCGGGGCGTCGAGGCGGGCGCGCTGCGCTGGCTGGCGTCCTCCCTCGCCGCCGCGGGACGCACCCGCCTGCACGGGCTGGTCGTCCCGACCGAGCGCAACGCGCCCTGCCGCGGCGTCTTCGCGGACGCGGGCTTCGGCCCGGGAGCGGCCGAGGGCACCTGGCGACTGGACCTGACCGGCGAGCACCACGCCCCCGCGTGGCTGGACGTCGCCGACCACACCGAGGCGGAGAACCACCGTGCATGACGTCACCCCGGGCGACAGCGCCCACAGCAGCCACACCTTCACGGCCGCCGAGTTCGAGGCCTTCGCCGCCGTCACCGGCGACCACAACCCGATCCACCACGACGCCGCGCACGCCGCCGAGACCGAGTTCGAGACCCCCATCGTCCCGCTCGTGATGACGCTGGGCCCCGTCTCCGCGCTCATCGGCATGGTGCTGCCCGGACCCGGAGCCGTCATCCTCGGCACCGAGTTCCGGCCCGTGCGCGCCGTCGCCTTCGACCGCCCCGTCCACTACTCCCTGCGCGTGCTGTCGGTGAGCCCCGCCACCGGCGTCTTCACCTGCCGGGTGCTGGCGTACCAGGACCGGGAGGTCGTCCTCGACGGCGAGGTCCGCACCACCGTGCGCGCCCCGCGCCCGCGCCCCGACGAGACCACCGGCGGGCGGCTGGTCCCGGCCGGCGCGCCCCGCACCGCCGTGGTCACCGGCGCGGCCGGGGACATCGGCTCCGCCGTGGCCCGGGCCCTGGCGGCCCGCGGCTGGGACCTCGCGCTGGTCCACCGCGGCGGCGCCGGGGAACTGGCCGCCGACTGCGAGCGCGCCGGGGCCACCGTGCACTCGGTGACCGCCGACCTCGCGGACCCCGCCGCCCGCGGGGCCGCCGCCGCGAAGATCGCCGCCCTGGAGCCGGCCCTCGTCGTGCACGCGGCGGCCGCGCCGCTCACGGCCGGCTACCGCGAGCACCTCGACGTCGGCTACGCGGCCCTGCGCGACCTGGCCGACGCCGTCCTCGACGGCATGCTGCTGCGCCAGCACGGCTGCTTCGTCCTGATCGGGTCGGAGGCCGTCCGCTACCACCCGCGCGGCTGGTCGGACTACGTCGCGGGCAAGGCCGCCGCCGAGAGCGTGCTGCACGGCATCGACCGCCACCACGGCGCCCACGGCATCCGCTCCGTCGTCGTGGAGCCCGGCTACGTCCAGGGCCGCTACTCGGCCGGGGTCCGCCCGGCCGGCCTCGGGCTGCTGCCGGAGGAGGTCGCCGACCTGGTCGCCGCCGAGGCCGCCGACACCGGCGCCCCCGCCCGGCGGGTGTGGCTCACCCCGGACGGGACCGCCCGCTTCGCCCTCGACGGCGCCCGCGAGGAGGCGCCGCCGGCCCCCCGCGCCGCCGGGGCCGACCCGGCCGGTGCGCCGCGGACCGCCCCCGGTCCCGGCCCGGGCGCCGCACCCGGCGGGGCCGCCGACCGGGTCGAGGCCGCCGTACGGACGGTGCTGGGCCCCGGCGCCGGCCTGGGCGGG